>DATHXE010000713.1:0-10495 GCA_035459845.1 Tepidisphaeraceae bacterium
GTCCACACCGTCGCCGCCACGACGAACCCCAGCGCGAGCCGGCCGACCGGCGGGCGGAACACCGCGGCTGCGGCGCCGCCCAGCGCCAGGGCCGGTGCGACGTGCCAGAGGAGAAAGTCCGTGTCGTTCAGCATCGGAGGGGGAACGCCTGACTTGAGATTCGCGCGCCGCGGCCCTAAAGATACTCGGCCCGCGCAATGTGAGGATGCTCGCTTCGCGAGACCGACCGTGATGCTCGCTTCGCGAGCCCCGCCCGCTGAAGCGGGCTCGCCGGATGCGAGGCGCGCCAACCAAGCCACCCCCCAGGAGCCCCATGACCTTCGCCGAACTCGCCGCCGACTTCGTCTCGCGCAACGCCGAGATCCTCAAGATGACGCTCGCCGACTTCTCCGACGCCGACATGCTCGCCCGCCCCGCCCCGGGCGCCAACCACGCCGCCTGGCAGATCGGTCACCTCGTCGGCTCCACCTGGCACATGTACAACTCGGTCGCGCCCGGCGTCGTCCCCGCGGCGCTCGCGCCCTACGCCGAGAAGTTCAACGGCAAGACCGCCAACGTCGACGACCCCGCCCACTACGGCTCGAAGGCCCAGCTCCTCGAGGCCTTCGCGCAGGCCCACGCCGCCGTCGTCGAGTGGGCCCGCCACCTCAAGCCCGAAGACTTCGCCAAGCCGACCACCGAGCGGCTCGCCAACTTCGCCCCGACCGTCGGCCACCTTGTCCTGATGACCGGCTCGCACGCGAGCATGCACGTCGGCCAGATGCAGGTGATCCGCCGATTCCTCGGCAAGCCGCTACTGTTCTGACGCGCGGGCGCGGGCATTCTCCCTGCGTAAACTAGGGGCGGCGGACACCGTTCGCGCCCACTCATCCTTTTGGATGGGCGAAAATCCTGCGCGCGACACACGCGGTGCAGTATTTGTCACCTTTCGCACCCGATTCGCGACAGCGGCTTCCTATCGCGCGCTCACCCCCGTCTGCTCGCGCTCATTTCGCGCACCGCGCGTTGCCCATCGCACGATCCTGCGTATCGCAAGCCTGTTATAGGTCGTTACGGCCGCCGGCAGTTTTTGCTTTCTTTACGGCACCCCACCATACTCGCGCCCGCTGTCGCCGGCTCGTTGTGGGAGCGCGCGGGAGCGGGAGAAAATGCACTGGCGGACGGGCAAACCGGCTCGCGCGACGCGCAGGTCGGGTTCCGCCATCCCCTCGCCGCAGGCATACCACGTCGTCCGTCGATCGGGTCCCGCGCCAGAGAACTTTTTGCGCTCGAACATCCCGGAGTTGGTGAGTCGGCTCAGCGCCGCGCGCTCCGTCGTGGGTTCGCGCCGCGACGCAACTCAGGTCCGGGAACTGGCGCGAAATGACTCGGGACGGGTTGGGTTCATGTCCGTCTCGGGTCCGATCCGATCTCATGTCTCACGCGCGCGCTGGTCTGTAACCCCGCGCCGCGACTACGCCAAGGAGCTGTCCGATGTCGTCGATGCTGCCGCGCCGCAATTCCCCGTTCCGCACCGCCACTCCGGCCCGCCCCGCAGTCCGCGCCGCGGCCGCCAAGGCCGCCCGCTCCATGGTCGAGCCCCTCGAGGGCCGGCAGATGCTCGCGGCCGACCTGTTCACCCAGACCGCCGCCGCGATCGCCCGCGATTCGGACGGCCGGGTCTACGTCGCAGGCATGCAGTCGGAGACCGGCCAGGTGGTGGTCGCTCGCTACCTCGCGCCCTCCGCCAACGCCGGCGACGCCCTCCAGCTGGACAACTCCTTCGACGGTGACGGGATCGCCGTCCTGTCCGCCGACGCCTCGCCGACCCTCGTGACCGACATGGCCGTGTCCGGCTCCGGCGCGAGCCTCCGCGTCTACCTGACGGGCGGGAAGTACAACGCCGACTTCACCGGCATCGACGCCGGCGTGACGATCGTCACCCCCGGGGCGGCTCACGGCGCGACGACGGCCGACCTGCACCTGGCCGACCTAACCGGCACCGACGAGATCGCCCGCGCGATCGCCGTGGACGCGAACGGCGCGATCGTGATCGGCGGGACCTCGGGCGGGCTGCTCGGGGCCGGTAACTTCGTCGCCCGGTTCACCGCCGCCGGCGCGCTCGACCCGACCTTCAACGAGGGCGCCGGCTATCGCGCGGACATCGTCGGGGCCGACAACGCCGGCTCCGACATCAACGACCTGGTCATCGACGGCACGACGATCTACGCCGCCGGCTGGGCCTACGAGAACGGGAACCAGTCGCTCGCCCTGTCGACGTACGGCGACACCGGGGCCCCTTCGACCGTCGTCACCACCCTCTACGCCCCGGGCGACATCTTCACCCAGAGCGCCGGCCTGACCGCCGTCGCGCTCGACGGCGGGCGCGTGATCGCCGCCGGCACGGTCGACGGGTTCAACACGGTCGTCGCCACGTACGACGCGGGCGCGCTCGAGGAAGTGATTCGCGTCGACGCGAGCATCACCCCCGCCGCGATCGCCGCGACCACGGGCGGCGCCGACGCCGGCTTCCTGATCGCCGGCAAAGACGCGTCCTTCACCGCCAGCGCGTCCGTCCTGCGCGTCGTCGATTCCGGCCTCGGATGGACGCTCGACGAGACGTTCGCCCCCGGCGGGCTGATCAGCGTCCCCGAGGTCGACATGAACGCGGGCGGCGGCGCGTTCGTCGACCCGGCCACGCAGGACGTGGTCATCGCCGGAACCCAGTACGTCGATGACGCTCGCCTGCAAGACATGGCCACCGTCCGCTTCACGACCGGCACGCCGGGCGCCGCCGGGCCCGTCGCCGTGCTCGACATGTCTGTCGACGGCGAGGGCGGTGGCGATCCCGACCCCGTCGTCGCGCCGGTCACGGTCGACCTGGGCGCCGACACCGCCGGCCACACCGTCGAGGTCACCGTGACCGACGGCGTGTACCAGGCGTGGGTCGACGGCCAGAAGTTCGGCCCGGCCACGCTCGCGACCGCCGTCTCCATCACGACCGGCTCGGGCGCCGACCGCATCACGCTCGGCGCCGGCGTCGCGACGTCGATCTTCGTCAACTCCGGCGACGGCGACGACGTGATCGAGATCGACGCCACCGTCACCGCCCCGGCCGAGATCCACGCCGGCGCCGGGAAAGACCTCGTCAT
This sequence comes from Tepidisphaeraceae bacterium, assembly GCA_035459845.1. GTDB lineage: Bacteria > Planctomycetota > Phycisphaerae > Tepidisphaerales > Tepidisphaeraceae > DASPKW01. The sequence goes on from DATHXE010000713.1 coordinate 3,132, forward strand.
CTCCGGCGCGGGGTCCGACAGCATCTTCGGCGACGCGGACGACGACGTGATCTCCGCCGGCGACGGGAACGACACGGTCAACGGCGGCGACGGCCAGGACGTCGGGATCGGCGGCAAGGGCGCCGATTCGCTCGTCGGCAACGAGCAGAGCGACCTGCTCGTCGCGGCCTACACCACGCACGACCGCGACGCCGTCAAGCTCAAGGAGATCCTCGCCACCTGGGCGGACCCGACCAAGAGCTACGAAATTCGGGTGACCACGCTCCGCACGGGCCTGCTCACCCCGTACGAGACCCAGGGCAACAAGTTGCTCAACTCCGGAACCGTCTTCGACGACGGCGTCGCCGACATCCTGATCGGCAGCGCGGGGACCGACTGGTTCATGGTCAACACGACCCAGGCCGGCGAGAAGGACATCACCGACGCCGCCAGGACCGAGATCAGGACCGACCTCGACCCCCTGCGGTAAGCGCGCCGCGACGGCAAACTCAAACATCAACAACGACGACCCCGGGATCATCCCCGGGGTCGTTCGCGTTTTACGTTGGGATCTCGGTCACTAAAGTGACCAAGCCTCGACATCAGTCGTATCCCCACGATTGACCATGGACAATGGGCAGTTGACTATTCCGCGTCCTTCCCCCACCCCTGGGGGTTCTTGTCGTCCGCGTCGTACGCCTGGTCCGTGCTCTCGCCCTGCACCTCGACGCGCTCGATCGACACCGCCTTCCCCGTCTGCTCGTCGATCTCGGCCACGACCCCGCTCAGGCGCACGTCGCCCGTCGCCACCTCGAACGGGGCCGGCATGCTCGTGGTCATGTACTTCAGCACGCGGTCCTTCCGCCGGCCCAGCACCGAGTCGTACGGGCCGCACATGCCCAGGTCGCTGATGTACGCCGTCCCGCCCGGCAGGATCTTCGCGTCGGCGGTCGGGATGTGCGTGTGCGTCCCGAACACGAGCGACGCGCGCCCGTCCAGGTAATGCCCCATCGCCACCTTCTCGCTCGTCGCCTCGGCGTGCATGTCCAGCACGCTCACCTTCACCCCCGCCGGCAGCCCGCGGATCACCTTGTCCGCCGCCGCGAACGGGTCGTCGGCCGGGAAGTTCATGAAGATCCGCCCGAGCAAACAGAACACCGCCACCTGCACGCCCGAGTTGCTCGTCACGACCGTGTACGTCCGTCCGACCGCCTGCTGCGCCAGATTCGCCGGCCGGACGATGCGCTCGCTCGCCGTCAGCGTCGGGGCGATGTCCATCTTGCGGTAGACGTGGTCGCCGAGCGTGACGACGTCGACGCCGTACGCCCGCACCTTGTTGAACAGGTTTTGCGTGATCCCCGACCCCGCGGCGATGTTCTCGGCGTTGGCGATGACGAGGTCGATCTTCTTCTCGCGCACGAGCCCCTTGAGCTTGGTCTCCACGACCTTCCGCCCCGGCCGCCCCACGATGTCACCCAGACATAGGATCCGAATCGCCATGGGAGCAGTATACGCGCGACGGGGCGTGTGTCGGGACCTCGCCGGTCGAGGAAATTGCTTCCGCGGCTTCGCCGCCCCGCCCGCTGAGCCGGGCTCGCCGGATCAGCCCGCGCGCCGCCCGAGCCCCCGTCCGCCCTTCCGCGCGTGCTTGGTCGCGTACAGGCTTCGGTCCGCGACCTCGAACAACTCCTTCGCCGTCGCCGCGCCCACGCAGTCCGCTCCCGACGCCAGGCCCGCGCTCAGCCGCGGCTTGCGCGACAGCGGGAGCGTCTTGGCCAGCCCGTCCACCAGTTCGACCAGCCGCTTGATCATCTGGTCGGCCTCGGCCCGCCCGGTGTCCGGGAGCAGCAGCGCGAACTCGTCCCCGCCGCACCGGATCGCCAGATCGTGCTGCCGCACGCTCGACCGGATCAACTGGCCCACCGATTTGAGAAACTCGTCTCCGGCGGCGTGCCCGAGCGTGTCGTTGAGCAGCTTGAAGTCGTCCAGGTCGATCATCGCCGCGCACACCGGCTGGCGCCCCGCGACGCACTTGCCGACGACGTCGTCCGCCATTTCCTCCAGGGCCCGGCGGTTAAGCAGGCCTGTGAGCGAATCGCGGTCCGCCCGGGCCCGCATCGTCCCAAGTCGGCGTTCGAGGGCATCGGTCCGCTGGGCGACTCGCTGCCGCATCTCGGCATTCAGGCGGGCGACTTCGGCGCGCGCCTCGCGCAGCTCGCGCAGGAGGTCCTCGACGGGGGCCACCAGCCCCGCGAGTCCGCCGCACGACCGCGCCAGCCCGCCGTCGACGAGTTCGTCGATCGGCACCTCCCCCGACCGCACGCCGCGCAACGCCCGCTCGACGCGCCCCACCGGCGTCACCCAATGATGGTAAATGCGGACGACCGCCCCGACGCCCGCCAGCACGAGGGCCACCCCCATCATCACGATCAGTGAGAGCGGGACGGCCAGCGTGTACGGGGATTGCCGCATCAGCGTGGCGACCAGGTACTCCGTCGCCCCGAATACGCTCACGCACGTGGCCGCGATGACGCACTTCCGCGTGGTCAGAGTCCCCCCGCCGGCCGGTGGCCCAACCGTCCCCGAATTCTCCGGATCGTTCGCGCGCGTCATTCCCCCGTTCCATCGGTCCGTAACGCACGCGACTCAAGCCCCCGTTCCGTGACGTCGTCCGATAATCCGTCCGCGCCGCGGTTACCGCGCGTCCACCGCCCGCGCGAAGTACCCCGCTTGGCGGGATGCGTCCTCGAGCACCCGCCGCGCAGCCTGGCCGGCGTTGGCGCAATGGCTGTTCATCCCCGCGGCCAAGAGCAGCAGCCACCACTCCGAGTCGTCCAGGTCGCCCGCCTGGCGCCGACCGGCCGTCAGTGCCATCGCCAGATCGATGGCACTGGCCTGTCGAGTCGTCCAGCGGCCAGCCCGTTCATGGCAAGCCTTGGCCGACTCATAAGTTGTGTCGCAGCCTTCGATTCCGTTCCACATAGCGCACCTCAACCGTGACACCCCATCGTGTCCGATCGCCGCCGCCCCCATTTGAGCTTTTTCACTTCGAGCAGGAAAGATATGAAGGGTGGGGCGAAAAATCAATGCCCCTTAACGGAAATGTGCCCCAAGCCGGATCCCGATGGGCTTGCCTCAGGGGGGCGGGCCGACGACCCCCTTGAACGGTTCCCGAGGGTTGTTAGAATCCCTCCCCCCGCCGAACGACGGCGGGATTCTGCGTTTCAGACGCGCAGGATTCCCCAGCAGCCCCCTATTGACCGGAGCCAGACCCGAATGCCCCCGCCCCGCAAGCCCCGCGAGCGCCGCGAGAAGTCCGAGAAGTTCCAGACCTTCAACCGTCCCAAGGTCGTCGCCACCAAGACCAGCGCCTCGGGCAAGGTCTACGTCGACTTCAAGGACACCGAGACCCTCCGCAAGCTCGTCAGCGGCAACGGGAAGATCCTCTCCCGCAAGCGCACCGGCGTGAACGCGATGGAGCAGCGGATGATCTCGCAGGCCGTCAAGCGCGCCCGCTTCCTCGCCCTGCTGCCCTACGTCGCCACGATGGCCTGATCACCGCGACGACAACCGAGCGAATTCTGGACGCCCGACTCTGCGGAGGGTCGGGCGTTCGCTTTTGCGCGCGAGAACCCGCGCAATTAGATCCGGCGCAACCCAGCCCCGGAGGGGCGATAAAAAGTAGCCCTGGGCGCAAGCCCTGGGTTTACCAGCAACGCATTCCTTAGCCCCGTAGGGGCGACAGACGGGATTTCGATCGAGCACTCGATCTGTCGCCCCTCCGGGGCTCTGCAATTCGCGTCGTCCCTGGACCCGGGGCTCACGCCCCGGGCTACTTTTTGTCGCCGCTCCGCGGCTGCTTGAGCGCCCACCGCACCCCGCTCACTTGAAGTGCGACACCGCGAACTTCAGCGTCGAATCCCCGCAGAACTTGATCAGCGGCCCCAGGTCGTGCTTTGCCCCGTCCACCTCAGCGTACTCGTGCGGGATGCCGAGCTCGACGAGCAGTTTCTTCATCTCCTGGCTGCCGGGGAGCAGGTGATCCTTGTTCCCGCAGTAGAACGCGATCGGCATCTGCGCCTTGAGCACGTCCGCCCGGTCGCGCGCGAGCTTGAGCGGGTGGACGGCCCAGAACCGCTTCGGGTCGCCGCCGAACATGCGGCTGAGCACGTCGGGGTACGTCTCGGCGAGGTTCTCCGGCGTCCGCAAACTCGGGGCGAACGCGACGACCGAGGAGAACAACTCCGGGTGGCTCATCGCGATCCGCAGCGCGCCCCACCCGCCCATCGACATGCCCTGGATCGCGCGGCCCTCGCGTTTGGCGATCGTTCGATACGTGACATTCACGTGCGGGATCAACTCGCGCGTCAGCGTCGTCTCGCTGAGCAGCTTGCCGTCGGCCGAGTCGACGTAGAACGACCGCCCGCCGCCCGAGACGTAAATCACGATGATCGGCGGGATCGCCCCCGACTTGATCGCCGCGTCGACGTTCTTCGGCGGATACTGGTTCGTGTTCTCCGACTGGTTCAGGCCGTGGAGCCAATAGATGACCGGATAACGCTTCTCCGCGTTCGCCGCGTCGTCGTATCCGGGCGGCAGGTAGACATTGTACCCGACCGCCGTCTTCATCGCGGCGGAGGGATACTCCGCGTGCTTGAGCAGCGGGTTGGCGATCTTCGGCTCGGTCACCCACCGCTCGACGTACTTCGAGAAGTCCGCGGGCTTGGTCGTCGCGCCCGGCTTGGTGGCCGGCGCGGGCGCCGGCGGCACGACCGTCGCCGGCGCCGCGGCGATGAGGAACGGGAGGAGGAAGGCGAGGGGGAATCGCATGGCGGAAATATTACCGTCATTTCCTTTCGGCATCGCGCGCGGCCGTCAATACGTGAGGACGTGATACGTCAGTACACGAAGCGCGACACCGGCCCCCGCAAAGACGAAACCGGCGGTCGCCCACCGCCTGGGGGAGGCGGAAGCACCGGCCACAAGCAGGATGACCAGCGCGACGGGCAGTGAGGGCCCCCAGAACGAGTACGACTCATGCCGTTCCGACGGGATCGGCCGGGCGTTCAGAAACATGCCGAACACCGTGCCAGCGATGATGTTCAACATGCGCATCGAGCGACTCACCCAGTGGACCTGCTAGAGGGGATTGGGGGACGGATCATATCTGCTTTCTCGGGCCACTTCGCAACAGCCGCAACATTTCCCCCACCCGCGCGTCCAACCCCCGGGTATACTCGGCCCCCGCACCGCGTGACGCACACCATGCGACTCTTCATCGCCATCGCCCTGCTCGCGGCCACCGCCGTCGCCGAAGCCGCGCCCCCCGCGGGCGGTCAGCCGGTCCAGCTCCCGACCATCCTCCGCGACGACCGCGGCGGCATGTGGGACGTCCAGTACGACGGCTCCATCGGCGACGGCGGGAACGACCTCTACGACGGTGGCGGCCGCCTCTTCGTCGACAACCAGAACCAGTACAACACGCCCACCCAGCAGGCCCTGCTCGACCCCGCCCGGGGCGAAGTCGTCATGCCGCCCATGCAGATGGGGCCGGTGATCGTCTCGCGCCGGGTCTCGGTCCTCAAGGCGCTGGGCGGCGTACGCTTCGTCGAGGTGATCGAGAACCACGGCGCGGCCGCGGCGAAGGTCCAGCTGCGCGTCTACTTCAATATGGGCGGGAGCGTGCAGCAGGCGATCCCGCTCGTGGACGACCGCCGCGCCCGGCAGCCGGTCGGGTACGCGATCGGCGACCAATCGAACGCGGTCGCCATGATCGGCGGCGGGCGCGGCGCAAAGGCCCTGCCCCGGTTCGAGTACCAGCAGAACAACGACAACGTCAACCTGTTTTACGACGTCGACGTCCCGGCCCGCGGGATGGCCGTCGTCGTCCACTGCCAGGTCCGCCGGCCCACCGCCCCCGCCGCCGCCGAGGCGTGGCGGGCGATCCGCGACAAGGACCTCGTCGCCGACCTCCCGCGCGAGATCCGCAAGCGCGTCGTCAACTTTCCCGGCGGCGACGCGTTCGTCGGCGACCTCGAGGTCCTCCGTGGGGACGCCGGCCGCGACGTCGTCGAACTCCGCGGGGGCGACGCCTACCGCGGGCAGCTCCTGCTCGACGGCGTGCGCATCCAGACCGTCTACGGGCCCGTCACCGTCTCGCCGGACGCGGTCGTCTGCATCCTGAACGTCGGCGCGTTCCGCCCCACGCAGCTCGTCGTGACCGCCGACGGGGACGTGCTGGGCGGCCGGCTCATCGACACGCCCAAGCTCAAGCTCCGCATGACCAGCGGGCAAGTCACGGAAATCCCGATCGGGCAGGTCACGCGCGTCGGGTTCCGCAGGCGGCCGGGCGAGCCGGAGGACTGGGACTTCGACAACAAGCGCGTCGCCTACCTCCGCACCGGCGAGCGGCTGCGGATCAAGCCGCTGCCGGGCGACTTGGAGCTGGCGACGTCCGCCGGGCCGGTGCGCATCAGCCCGGCGATGATCGCGTCGGTCGTGCTGGTCGGGGAGGACGTGGCCGTGCCGGAAGTCCGGCTGGTCGACGGGTCGCGCCTGTCCGGGCTGATCACGGCGCCGGCGTACGACCTGCCGCTGGCCGCGTCGGCGGCACACGTGACGATCGGCGGGGGCGTCCCGAGCCTGGGGCAGGCGATGACCGACGTGCGGGCACACGTGCCCGCCGCGGCGATGGGCCGCCTCCAGCTCGCGCCCGAGCGCGACGTCGAGCCGCTCGCCCCCACGCTCGCGCTCGCCAACAACGACACGCTGGTCGGCCAGCTCACCGGCACGCTCACGCTCGAAACCAAGTTCGACACGATCCGCATCGACGGCGCGCAGGTCAAAGGCCTGTGCCCGGCCGTGTCTAAGAAGGGCGACCGCGGCGCAGGCCTCGACGTCCAGGTGACCCTGTGGGACGACTCGACGCTCAGCGGGCGCCTGGCCGAGTCACACGTGACCTGCCGACTGCGGTGCGGGATGGTGATGCGGGTGCCGGTGGCGCTGGTCGGGCAGTACGTCCAGCCGCTGCCCGAGCCGAGCCCGAACACGGCCGAGCAGATCCGCCGGATCGCCGCCGACCTCGACGCCGACGACTACGCCGTCCGCCGTGCGGCCCAGGCGCGCATCCACCGGATCGGCCCCCCCGCCCTGAGCATCTTGAAGTCACTGGAGCGCGCCGCATCGCCCGAGGCGCGGAGCCGGATCGAAGTCCTGACGCGGGCGCTGGTCAGCCAGTTGGACGGCCCACCGGCGCCGGGGGCGCTCGGCACGAGCGAAGAGGAAATGCAACTTCAGCAGATGATCGACGTGCTGCCGCAGTGACGACCGCCGCTCGCGGCTTCGCCTCGTCCAATCGCGCGAATGGACTCGATCACTGCCCCCCC
>DATHXE010000714.1:0-3123 GCA_035459845.1 Tepidisphaeraceae bacterium
GTCGGCCACGGCGTGGGCGCCGTCGGTGTCGACGGCCGAGTTGAAGCGGCGCGGCGGGGAGCGCGCGGTGACGCACGTCCGGCCGGTCGAGCGGGTGGGCGAGCATTCGATCGTGGAGTGTCGGCTGGAGACGGGGCGGACGCACCAGATCCGGATTCACCTTTCTGAGGCGGGGTTCGGGCTGTGCGGGGAGCGGGTGTACACGCATGGGGTGGGCGGGACGCCGCGGGTCGACGAAAGCGGGGCGCCGCGGCAGGCGCTGCACGCGTTTCGGCTGGGGTTCCGGCATCCGGTGACGGGGGAGCGGGTGGAGTTCGAGCGGGCGTGGGCGGGGGATTTGTCGGGGTGGTTGGAACGGCTGCGATCGATGTGACCGCGCCGTTGGGTCTCCGTCCCGCGACAAGTCGCTGGGCTCCCAATTTGCGCGCGGGTCGTTATCGTGGGCGGCCTATGAAAGACCCGCGGTACGCGAAGCTGGCGAAGTTGCTCGTGCATCACTCGGCCGAGGTGCAGGCCGGGAACACGGTGCTGGTCGAGGCGTTCGAGATCCCGCCGGAGTTCACGATCGAGCTCGTGCGCGCGATCGCCGACGCGGGCGGGGTGCCGCTGGTGCAGACGTACCAGGACGGGGTTCGGCGGGCGCTGCTCAACGCGCTGACGGAGCAGCAGATCAAGCTGTCGGCCGATCTGGACGTGGCGCGGATGAGCAAGATGGACTGCTACATGGGGGTGCGCGGGTCGCACAACATCGCCGAGCTGAGCGACATCCCGCGCGAGAAGATGGACCTGTGGGAGAAGCTGTACCTGCACCCGGTGCACTTGGAGCAGCGGGTGAAAAAGACGCGGTGGGTCGTGCTGCGGTGGCCACATTCGTCGATGGCGCAGGCGGCGAACATGAGCACGGAGGCGTTCGAAGACTTTTACTTCAGCGTGTGCGCAGACGTGGACTACGCAAAGATGCGCGAGGCGATGCGGCCGCTCGAGGACCTGATGAAGCGGACGGACGCGGTGCACATCACGGGCCCGGGGACGGACCTGCGGTTCTCGATCAAGGGGATCGGGGCGAAGATGTGCTACGGCGAGCGGAACATCCCCGACGGCGAGTGCTTCAGCTGCCCGATCAAAGACACCGTGCAGGGGCACGTGCAGTACAACTGCGAGACGACGTACCGCGGGACGATCTTCAACAACATCCGGCTGGCGTTCAAGGACGGCCGGATCGTCGAGGCGACGGCGGACTCGCCGGCGAACACGAAGAAGCTGAACGAGATCCTGGATTCGGACGCGGGGTCGCGCTACATCGGCGAGTTCAGCCTGGCGTTCAACCCGCAGATCAAGAAGCCGATGAAGGACATCCTGTTCGACGAGAAGATCGACGGGAGCTTCCACTTCACGCCGGGCCAGGCGTACGAGGAGGTCGGGAACGGGAACCAGTCGCAGATCCACTGGGACATGGTGTGCATCCAGCGGCCTGATTACGGCGGGGGCGAGGTGCGGTTCGACGGGAAGGTGATCCGGAAGGACGGGCGGTTTGTGGTGAGGGAGTTGGAGGGGCTGAATCCGGAGAATCTGGGGGCGTGAGGTCTCCGGGACAGGGGCAGGAAACCCACGGAACAAGTTCCGTGGGCTTTCAGAGGCGCGGTGGGATCCGATTCTGCGCAATCCCGGATAGCGTCCGATAATTCATGTGATTCTCCGGCTCGGGTCGATGTATCGCCCCATGGGCGCGGTGTGCGCCCGTTGGGAGCCGTGCGCGATGGGACATTCCGGACGCAAGGTGTGCGACCTCGATCGGCTGCTGGCGATCCGGGAGCGGGCGCGGGCCGAGGGGCGGCGCATCGTGCACGCGCACGGGTGTTTCGACATCGTGCACCCGGGGCACATTCACTACCTGCAGTTCGCGCGGGCGCAGGGGGACCTGCTGGTCGTGTCGATCTCGGCGGACCCGCAGGTAAACAAGGGGGTGAATCGGCCGCTGATTCCGGAGGACTTGCGGGCGGGGAGTTTGGCGGCGCTGGAGTGCGTGGATCACGTGTACGTGAATCCGCACCCGACGGCGGTGGAGTTGCTGGAGCGGTTGCGGCCCGACGTGTACGTGAAGGGGCGAGAGTACGAGCGGAACGCCGACCCGCGGTTTCTCGCGGAGCGCGAGGCGGTGCAGCGGCACGGCGGGCGGGTGGTGTTCTCGAGCGGGGACGTCATCTACTCGTCGACGGCGCTGATCGGCGGCATGGGCGGGATGGCGGCGTTCAACTCGGAGAAGACACGGCGTTATCTAGGCCAGTACGGGCTGACGTCGCCGGCGCTGCTCGGGCTGGTCGATCGATTCGCGGGGAAGAAGATCGTGGTCGTCGGGGATTACATCCTGGACCGGTACCACTTCTGCGAGGCGTCGGCGGTCGCGGCCGAGGCGCCGATGATGAACCTGCGGCAGATCCGCAGCGAAGATTACGACGGCGGGGCGGGCGTGATCGCGTCGCATTTGGCGGGGATGGGCGCTTCGCCCGTGCTGGTGACGGGGCTGGCGGCCGATGACGCATCGGCGGGCGTGGAGGAGAGGCTGGGCGCGCGGGGCGTGAACGTGATGGCCGTTCGGACGCACCGGCGGATCCCGCTCAAGCGGCGGTACCTGGCCGACATGACGAAGGTGATGAAAGTGGACGAGGGGGATTCGGGGGCGCACGAGGCGAACAGCGAGCGCGCGGTTTACGAGGGGATCATGGCGGCGGCGGAGGGGGCGGCGGCGGTGGTGTTCGCGGATTTCGGGTACGGGCTGCTGTCGCGTGGACTCTTGGAGAAGGTGCTGCCGGAATTGCGGAAGCGCGTGGGCGTGATCACGGCGGACGTGTCGGGCATGCGGAGCGATTTGCTGGCGTTCCGGGGCGTCGATTTGCTCTGCCCGACGGAGCGCGAGGTGCGGGAGGCGCTGCACGAGTTTTCCAGCGGGATCAACGCGGTCGTGTGCGGGCTGCTGGAGAAGACGGGGGCGCGGCAGGCGATGGTGACGCTGGGGAAGCAGGGGTTGCTGGTGTTCGATCAGCATTCGGAGGCGGGGCCGGGGGAGGCGTGGGAGCGGCGGCTGCGGAGCGGGTATTTGCCGGCGTTGACGGATCGGGCGATCGA
>DATHXE010000715.1:0-7296 GCA_035459845.1 Tepidisphaeraceae bacterium
CGCACAAAGTGCTATCGGCGGCCCAGAAGGACACGCTCCGCCGCTGGATCGAACAGGGGGCCGAGTACCAGGCGCACTGGGCGTACATCACACCCGTTCGGCCGGCACTGCCCAGCGTGAAGAGTGCGAAGGGGCCCTCTAATCCGATCGACACGTTCATTCTCGCGTCGCTCGAGGCGCGCGGAATCGCGCCCTCGAAGGAGGCCGATCGCGCGACGCTCCTCCGCCGGCTCAGCCTCGACCTGATCGGCCTCCCGCCCACGCCCGCGGAGGTCGAGGCGTTCGTGCGCGACACGACCCCCGGCGCCTACGAGCGCCAGGTCGACCGCCTGCTCGCCTCGCCCCACTTCGGGGAGCGCATGGCCGCCCCGTGGCTCGACGCCGCCCGCTTCGCCGACACCGTCGGCTTCCACGGCGACCAGAACCAGAACGTTTTCGCCTACCGCGATTACGTCATCAACGCGTTCAACACCAACAAGCCGTACGACCGGTTCGTCACCGAGCAGTTGGCCGGCGACCTGCTTCCGAACCCGACGCCCGAGCAACTGACCGCCACCGCCTTCAACCGCCTGAACATGATGACGCGCGAGGGCGGGGCGCAGCCGAAGGAGTACCTCGCCAAATACCAGGCCGACCGCGTCCGCACCGTCGGCACGGTGTTCCTCGGCTCCACCTTCGGCTGCGCCGAGTGCCACGACCACAAGTTCGACCCGATCAAGGCGAAGGACTTCTACTCGATGGGCGCGTTCTTCGCCGACGTGAAACAGTGGGGCGTCTACAGCGACTACGCGTACACGCCCAACCCCGATCTGAAGGGGTTCAACAACGACTTCCCGTTCCCGCCGGAGATCACGGTCGAGAACGCCTATTTGAAGAAGCGCGAAGTCGACGTCCGCGCGAAAATGGCGGCCCTGCTCGACGGCGCGGCGGCGCGGTGGCAAACCGACCGTGCCGAAATGGCGGCGTTCGAGCGCTGGCGCGCGGCCGCCGCGGGGATGACCAAGCAGGGGGCCGAGCCGTGGGTCGCGCTCCGCGCCGTCGGCCTGTCGCAGTCGGCCGCCCCCCCCGCCAAGGGCAAGGCCGCGAAGGCCGCCGCGGCCAAGGCGCCGCCGCCGCCCCAGAACTCGGCCGCCCCGACGCTAATGGAAGACGGCTCGATCCTGCTGACCAGCCCCGCCGGCCAGAACGACCGGCTGGAATTCGAACTGCCCGCAGGCCCGATCGCGGCGGTCCGTCTCGAAGCGCTCCCCGACGCCAATCACGGCGACTCGATCGTCCGCGGCGCCGCCTCGACCACGGTCACCCTGTCGGCGGCGCTGCAATCAGGCGGCAAGGCGCAGCCCTTGGCGTTCTACCACGCCGACGCCGACCACAAGGAACCCCGCTACGCCAGCGGCCACGCGTTGATCGGTATCAATGGGGGATGGAAGACCTCCGCCAGCGACAAGGGCAAGGCGCAGTCGGCGTGGTACCTCATCGACGCACCAGTCGAGGCGAGGGCGGGCGACAAGCTCGTCATCACGCTCGCCAGGAACGCGCTGGCCCGGGTGCGCGTGTCGGCCTCGCCGCTGGCGGGATGGGCGCTGGCCTCGGGGAAGCGCGGGCCAATCGATCTGTCGGCCGGTTCGGTGGAAGCGTTGCGGATCTACCGCTCGAGCTTCACCGCCGGCCCGCAAACCTTCGCCGAGTTCAAGAAACTCAACCGCGACCTCGCCGAGTGCCGGGGCGGGCGCACGCCCGTGCTCGTGACGCAGGCGCTGGCGACGCCCCTGACGATGCGCGTGCTCCCGCGCGGCAACTGGCAGGACGAGACCGGGCCGATCGTCGAGCCGGCAACGCCGGGCTTCCTGCCCAAGCTCCCCGCCTCGGGCAGGCTATCGCGTCTCGACCTCGCGAAATGGCTCGTCGCGCCCGAAAACCCGCTGACGAGCCGCGTGATGGTCAACCGCCTGTGGAAGCAGTTCTTCGGCAACGGCCTGTGCAACTCGATCGAAGACCTGGGCGCGCAGGGTGAGTGGCCCAGCCACCCGGAGTTGCTCGATTGGCTCGCGGTCGAATTCCGCGAGAGCGGTTGGGACGTGAAGCGAACGGTCCGCCTGATCGTCATGTCGGCGACGTACCGCCAGACCTCGAACCTTCGTCCGGAGCTCAAGGAGGCCGACGGCGCGAACCGCCTGCTCGCGAGCCAGAACCCGCGCCGCCTCGAGGCCGAATTCGTTCGCGACAACGCGCTCTTCGCGGCCGGCCTGCTCAACGTCGCCGACATCGGCGGCCCGTCGGTCAAGCCGTACCAGCCGCCCGGCTACTACGCGAACATCCAGTTCCCCGACCGCAACTACGTCGCCGACGTCGACGACCGCCAGTACCGCCGCGGCCTCTACATGCACTGGCAGCGGACGTTCCTGCACCCGATGCTCGCCAACTTCGACGCCCCGAGTCGAGAAGACACGACCTGCACGCGAACGGTGTCGAACACGCCCCAGCAGGCCCTGACCCTTCTCAACGACCCCACCTTCGTCGAGGCCGCGCGCGTGTTCGCCGCACAGGTGATGGCGAGGGTCAATGACGACGACGCCCGCCTCGACGCGATCTTCCGCCGAGCCCTGCTGCGCCCGGCCAAGGATAAGGAGCTCGCCTCGCTGCGGAAGTTCATCGCCGCCAACCGCGAGCACTTCAAGACGGACCTCGAAGAGGCGAGGAAGCTCACGCGGGCCGGCATCGCGCCGGTGGATGAATCCCTAGACCCGGCCGAGTGGGCGACGTGGACGAGCGTCTGCCGCGTCGTCCTCAACCTCCACGAAAGCGTCACGCGGTACTAACCCCCTCTCGCGCACCGTCATCCTGAGGTACTCCGAAGGATCTAGCCTCGAAGCTGCAAGGCCTCCCGCAAGCCACTGCACCCAAAGCTCACCATGATTCCGACCCACCCCTACCTCACCCCCGCCTTCCAAAGCCGCATCCAGCGCCGCGCCTTCCTCGCCCGCGCCGGCCTCTCCGTCGGTGGCGCCGCCCTCGCGTCCCTCCTCCCCGCGCAACTCGCCCGCGCCGCCGCGGGTGCTCCCGCCCCCGCCCTCCCGCGCGGCGTCATCCACCCCACCCACTTCCCCGTCAGCGCCAAGCGCGTGATCCACCTCTGTATGGCCGGCGGCCCCTCCCACCTCGAGACGTTCGACTTCAAGCCCGAGCTCAAACGCATCAACGGCAAGGAATTCCCCGAATCCTTCACCAAGGGCCAGCAACTGGCCCAACTCCAGAATACCAAGCTGATCGCCCGCGGCCCGTTCGTCGAGTTCCACAAGCACGGCCAGTCCGGCCAGGAGATCTCCGACCTCTTCCCGCACCTTGCCAAGTGCGCCGACGACCTCGCGATTATCCGGTCGATGGTCACCGAGCAGATCAACCACGACCCCGCCCACGCATTCATGAACTCCGGCTCGATCCTCAAGGGCCGGCCGTCCATGGGCTCCTGGCTCGTCTACGGCCTGGGCGCCGAGACCGACAGCCTCCCCGGGTTCATCGTCTTCGTCTCCCAGGGCAAGGGCGGCGGCGCACAGCCCGTTTCCGCCCGCCAGTGGTCCAGCGGGTTTCTGCCGTCGAAGTACCAGGGCATCCAGTTCCAGTCCAAGGGCGACGCCGTCCACTACGTCGGCAACCCCGACGGCGTCTGCCCGTCCACCCAGCGCCTCGTCGTCGAAGAAGTGAAGCGTCTCAACGGGATGCTGGCCGAGGAGCGCGTCGACCCCGAGATCGCCACCCGCATCGCCCAGTACGAGATGGCGTTCAAAATGCAGACGAGCGTTCCGGAGCTGACCGACTTCTCGAAGGAGCCCCAGCACGTCCTCGACTCGTACGGCATCAAGCAGCCCGGCGACGGGAGCTTCGCCAGCAACTGCCTCATGGCCCGCCGCCTCGCCGAGCGCGGCGTCCGCTTCATCCAACTCTACCACCGCGCCTGGGACCACCACGGCGGCATCGAGCAGAACATGCCGATTGCCGCGAAGGAGACCGACCAGCCCTCCGCCGCCCTCATCCAGGACCTCAAGGCCCGCGGAATGCTCGACGACACGCTGATCATCTGGGGCGGCGAGTTCGGCCGCACCCCCATGGGCCAGGGCACCGGCCGCGACCACCACATCAACGCGTTTAGCGTCGCCCTCGCCGGCGGTGGGATCAAGGGCGGCGTCAACTACGGCGGCACCGACGAGCTCGGCTACCGGTCCGTCGACAAGGTCGTCCCCATGCGCGACCTCCACGCCACCATGCTCCACCTCTGCGGCGTCGACCACGAACGCTTCAGCGTCAAGTTTCAAGGCCTCGACGCCCGCCTGACCGGCGTCGAACCCGCGAAGGTACTCAAAGACCTGATCGCTTGACGTAGGGTGGGCACTGCCCATCGAGTGCGCGATCGGCGCAATGGTCACGCTCAGAACCCGTTGTCTTGTGTTGCGCGGGTTTCGCTCCCCGCTTGACAACGCCCCCCGCGCGTCATACGTATTTTCGTCTGCCGAGACCGCCTGGCGGGGTGGTCGTCGGCACGCGAGTACGTTCGCACGGGTTCATGGGCCGGCGAGTTTCGCCGATATCCCGCGCGCGGCGCCCACTACGCTCTCCGGGAAGACCACGCGTATAACAACGGGTCGGGGCCGTGGTCGCCGTGTCGTTCGACCCCGCCCCCCGCCCCGCCATCGGTCGGAAACGAAGTAACTCAAACGGAGTCACCCCACGTGATTTCGGTCCAGCAACTCTCCAAGGCCTACGGCCACGTCCTCGCCGTCGACCGCGTCTCCTTCGAGGTCGCCAAGGGCGAGATCGTCGGCTTCCTCGGGCCCAACGGCGCCGGCAAGTCGACCACCCTCAAGATGCTCACGTGCTACCTCCCGCCCACCAGCGGGACGGCCACGGTCAACGGGTTCGACATCTTCCACGAATCCCAACAGGTGCGCGAGCAGCTCGGCTACCTCCCCGAGAACAACCCGCTCTACACCGAGATGACGGTCGCCGAGTACCTCGACTTCCGCGGCCGCCTCCGCGGCATGCCGCGCGACCTTCGGCGGAAGCGGATCGACTTCGTCATCGGGCGGTGCTGGCTGGAGGCCGTGCGCAAGCGCGTGATCGGCCGCCTGTCCAAGGGCAACCGCCAGCGCGTCGGATTGGCGGACGCGCTCCTCCACGACCCGGCCGTGCTCATCCTCGACGAGCCCACCGTCGGCCTCGACCCCACCCAGATCCGCGAGAGCCGCAAGCTGATCGGCGAGCTCCGCGGCCACCACACCGTCCTGCTCTCCACCCACATCCTCCCCGAGGTCGAGGCCGTCTGCGACCGCGCCGTCGTCATCGCCTCCGGCAAGGTCGTCGCCCAGGGCACGCCCGAGGAGCTCCGCGCCAGCCGCCGCATGCAGGCCCGCGTCCTCGTCGAGTGCAAGGGCCCGGCCAAGGAAGTCGAGGGCGCCCTGTCCCGCATCGGTGGCGTCTCCCGCGTCGAGGTTCTCGCCAACGAGGGCGGCGGCTACACCACCTTCGCCCTCCGCCCGAAAGAATCCCACGACGTCCGCGAAGAGGTCGCCAGCACCGTCACCAGACACGGCTGGCCCCTGAGAGAAATCCGCCTCGAGCACGCGACCCTCGAAGAATTCTTCGTCCAGGTCACCGCCCAACAGGCGACGGCGATGGTCGACCTCTAGTTTCCCGCCCACAACTCCAGATTCACCACGGAGGACACGGAGAGCACGGAGTACATCGACATCCAGTTCCGACCTTCTCTCCGTGCCCTCCGTGTCCTCCGTGGTTCAACTTCTCCCCCGATCACCATGAGCACAATCGTAGTCGAACCCGCCAAGACCGATTCGCCGACCGCCACGCCGACCCGCCGCGCTCCGTCCGGCCCCGGCTTCGTCGGCCGCTCCTGGGTCCTCGCCCGCCGCGAGCTCTTCTCCTACTTCGTCTCCCCCATCGCCTACGTCGCGATGTTCCTCTTCCTCATCGCCAGCGGCTTCGCCTTCGCGATGGACTTCGCGCCCGGCCAGGCGGCCCAGATGCGCCACCTGTTCGAGTGGATGCTCTGGTTCCTCACCGTCATCGTCCCCGTCCTCTGCATGGGCGCGATCAGCCAGGAGTGGGCCAGCGGCACCATCGAGACGCTCATGACCGCCCCGGTCACCGACGCCCAGGTCGTCGCCGGCAAGTTCGTCGGCGCCTTCGGCTTCCTCGCCGTCCTGATCGCCCCCACGCTGATCTACGTCGGCCTGCTCGCCGGTAGCGCCCAGCCGCGCCTCGACCTCGGGCCCGTGATCAGCGGGTACCTCGGCATGCTCCTTGCCGGCGCCCTGTTCGTCGCCGTCAGCCTCTTCTGCTCCTCCCTGACCAAGAGCCAGGTCGTCGCCGCGTTCAGCGCGTTCGCCATCCTCGCCCTGATCACCATCCTCCCTTGGCTCGTCGGCTCCTGGGCCCTTTTGCCCAACTTCTGGCGCGCCGTCGTCGGCCAGGCCGTCTACGCCCGCTACGCCGACTTCTCCAAGGGCATCATCGACACCGGCCACGTCGCCTTCTTCGTCCTCTCGACCGGCGTGTTCCTCTTCCTGACCACCAAGGTGCTCGAGTCCCGCAGATGGAAATGACCGCGCCGTAGCGTGGGCACTGCCCACCACTCGCGCACGCCCCTCTCGAAGACCAATCCCGTACTTAGCGGTCGCACCGAAGGTGCACGTGAACCTTCCCTCCTGAGATGCCCATGTCCACCAAGACCGACTCCCCCAAGCCCGCCCCCGAATCGCAGTCCCAGCGCCGCATCAAGTACGGCGCCAACGTCCTGGTGACCGCGGTCATCGTCGTCCTGCTCGCCGGCTTCCTCACGTACATCGCCCAGCGGCAGAACTGGCGCAAGGACACGACCGCCGCCGGCCTGTACAGCCTCAAGCCGCAGACGATCTCGATCCTCGACACGCTCGAGCCCCGCCTGCGCCTCCAAAAGGTGCAGGCCGTGATCGACGGCGACGTCACCCGCGTCATCGACCAGGTGCAGGCCTACACCGACGCCCCCGCCGCCCCCGCCCCGCCCCCGCCCGCCGCCCAGCCGGCTCCCGTCCTCACGCCCGCCGCCAAGGCCCTGAGCGACAAACTGGCCACGACCAAGATCATCACCCGCGACGCGCTCCGCGCCGCCAACTCCGACCCAGCCAAGCTCACCGACCAACTCCGCAAGGACCTCGAAGACGCCGCCGCCCGCGCCAACTCGGCCCTGACGTCCAACCCGGCGCAGAAGCACGCGGATGACGTCCGCAAGGCGGTCGCCACGATCCA
>DATHXE010000716.1:0-4555 GCA_035459845.1 Tepidisphaeraceae bacterium
GACGTTGAGGACGCGCGCGCCTTCGGGGAAGTCCATCCCGAGGAAGAAGATGTCGGACCAGCCGGAGTGCGACAGGTCCATGCGCACCGGCGTCTTCTCGGCGAGGATCGGGTAGAGGCCCGTGCGGGGAGATCGCTGGAGGAGCTCCGGGCGGATGCGGAGGGGCTGGTCGGCGCCGTGGCCGACGCGGAACATCCACTGGTTGCCGCGGACGCTGCGGACGCTGCGGCGGACCTGGTTGGCGAGCGTGGCGAAGGCGAGGTCTTTGTAGGCGGCGGCGAGCGCTGACGAGATCGCGTCGCTCGGCCCCTCGCGGCGCATCTGGGCGAGGAACAGGTCGATGGCCTCCTCGAAGCGGCGGTTGAGGAGGTGTTCGTACCCGTCGAACGGGATCAGGCCGCGGGTCGAGACGCCGGCGCGCGCGGGCAGGATGAAGCGGTGGGTGGCGTAGAGGAAGAAGAGGGCGCGGACGCGCTCGTACAGGTTCGTCGATGAGCGGCGGAAGTCGTCGAGGGCGTCGAGCTCCTTGAGGAGGTCGGCGGTCGAGAGGTTCGCGACGGCGCTCTCGAGCGACCGGTTGCGGACGTCGGCCTGATCGGAGCGGATGATGTCGAGGAGGGTCATGTGGTTAACCACGAAGGCACGAAGGCACGAAGAAGAGAATCAGCCACAGATGGGCACGGATGATCACGGATAGAAGAGGTGGGGTGCGGTGGTCGCGGAAGGCCCGGTCAGATCTGTGAACATCTGTGCCGATCTGAGGCAGACCCACTCTTCTTCATGCCTCCGTGCCTTCGTGGTTCAATGCTTCCTCGCTGCGAGCAGTTCCACCATCTGCGCCAGCACCTCGTCGCGCTCGTTCCCGTCCAGCGCCAGCGCCAGCTGCGCGAACAGCAGGCCGTACTTTCCGCCCATGTCGTAGCGGCGACCCTGGACTTGCAACGCGAGGTACTTCTCCTTCTGGGCGAGCCTGGCCAGCGCGGGCGACAACGCGTACCGCCCGTCCTTCGGCGTCGCGGTGTCCTGCTCGGCCAACAGGTCCATCACCGCGGGCGTCAGCACGTGCAGGCCGAAGAACGTGAGGTAGTAGCCGGCGCGCAGGCCCGGGACGATCAGGGTTTGCTCGGCCTCGGTCGGGGTGGGCTTTTCGAGGACGTTCTCGATGTCGTACAGGTCATGGCGGCGCGGGACCCGCGTGCCGCCGACGGCGCCGAAGTGCGCGAGCTGGCTCTCGCGGGTGGGCTGGACGGCGGAGACGGCGCAGTCCTCGGCCTCGGCAATCTCGACGAGCTGGCGGGCGCACCGCGCGGCGCCCGTCGAGATCGGCAAGTGGTCGGAAACCAGGTGCAAAAACGGCTGGCCCTCGGCGAACGCGCGGGCCGACAGCAGCGCGTGGCCGTACCCGCGCGGCGTCGTCTGTTCGACGAACGAGAGGCGGCCGGCGTGCTCGCCGGCAGCGGCGGTGTAGGCGTCGCGGTCGCCGGGCGAAACGACGACGCAGACGTCTTCGGCGCCGGCGCTGCCCGCCTCCTCGACCAGGATCTGCAGCGCCGTCTTCTGCCGACCGTCGCGGTCGACGAAGGTCTGGAGCGGGATCGTCCGCTGGCCCTTCCCGGCGGCGGTGATGATCGCCTTCTTGATCTTCATATGCGGCGAGTATGTTCGCGCGCGGGGGATAGGGCAATCGCGGAGGGGAGCCTTGCGGTTATCGGACGAATAGCTTTGAGGACCGAACGCGCGCGAACGGGCGTGGTAGAGAAGACCACATGTCCTACATCTCGCGGACCGTACTGCTCTTCGTGCTCGCCCCGCTCGCGCTCGCCCAGACGACGGCGCCCCCGACGACCCAGCCGATCTATACCGGCAAATCCACCGCCGGCGAACTGCTTAAGAAGTGGTGGGCCGAGGGCACGGCCGCCGGGAACGCCGGCGACCTGTACGACAACCGCGACCGCACGCACTCGGAGCTGAACCGCGGCCCGTTCCCGCAGCTCGTCAAGTACGTCTATCCGAAAGAGGTGCTCGATCGGAAAGGCGACTGGGCGGCGCAAAACACACTGCTGCCCGGGATCGTGTTCGGCAACTCGTCGACGTCCGCCCCGGTGACCAGCGGCGGGTCGAACCCGCGCTCGTACTACGTCAACCCGCGCGGGCTCGCGTTCCTGTTCACGCAGTACACGCGGAACAATTTGTACATCTACCCCGAGCACCAGGACCACGACCCCGGGCACAACGGCGTCGGCGGCGGATATGGCGACGCCTATCCGACGAACACGCCGTACCTGATCATCTCGCAGGGGTCGAGCGGGTCCGACCAGCCGTTCATGAAGGCGGTGCCGATGACGCTCGCCGCGTTTCTGCCTGACGTGAAGCAGAAGCTCGCCAAGGGCGGCCTGCTGATGCCGACGGTGCAGATGATCCTGCGGTCGAGCATGAAGAACGTGAAGAATCCCGAGGACTACCTGACGGGCGTCGCGCACCCGACGGTGTTCGAAGGCGCGAACGTGGACGAACTGAAAATGGTCGAGATGGCGCACGCCATCACCGCCGATACCGTCCCGCCGATCGCGCTGATCAAGGTGGTCGAGGAGGATCTGTTCAAGAACGGCGTGGACTACTTCGAGCCGGCGGGCGTGACGGAAGTGCTGGCGGACACACCGTGCTGCATCGCGCGCATCTGGCGGGCGACGGTGGGGCAGCGGCGCATGGTGGTGTCGGCGGAGGGGAGCGGCGATCTGAACAAGCGGCCGCTGAAGTTTCACTGGAGCGTGCTGCGGGGCGACGAGAAGCGCGTGACGATCAAGCCGCTGAACGAGGCGGGGTCGCGCGTGGAGATCACGGTGCAGTACCCGGAGCGGCGGGCGGTGTGGCCGGGGTCGGCGATCGAGTCGAACCGGGTGGACGTCGGGGCGTTCGTCCACAACGGGGCGTACTGGTCCGCGCCCAGCTTCGTGACGTGCTTCGGCATCGACTCGGAAGGCCGCGCCTACGACGAGCAGGGACGCGTGACGGAAGTCGGGTACGGCGTCGGGACGCCGCGCGCGACCGTGTCGAACTGGCCGGCGTTCTTCCAGGCGTGGCTGGCGGACGAGCAGACGGAAGGGATGAAGTGGCTGCGCTCGCGGATCAAGGCCGAGGAGCACGAGGGACTGACGGCGGTGGCGAAGGCGTATCTGCCGAAGGTCGTGGTGAAGGACGAGAAGGCGCAAAAGCAGTTGTTGGAGGAGAAGCAGGCGGGGTTGAGCGGGCCGGCCAAGCGGGTGGTGGAGGCGGCGCTGGGGGCGGCGGTGGACGACGTGCAACTGACGGAGGCGCTCTGGGGCCTGCTGGCGAAGGACGAGAACGCGAAGGCGGCGTATGCCAAGGCTTCGGCGGCGTTGATGAAACTCGGCGTGGCGCGCGAGCAGGGGGGCTGGGTGGCGGAGGTGGTGGCCCGGCCATGGGGCGTATGTCAGATGCGACGATACAACGCGGACGTGGTCGCCCAGGTGCTGCTGCCGGGGACGGTCTCGGCGGACAAGCGCGCGAACATGGTCGACCCGCGCCTCGCAACGGCCAAGGCTTGGCGGGACGTGTACAAGTACGATGCGGCGGGGAAGCTGACCGGGTGGACGCGGCTGGGGCTCGACAAGCCATACGAATTCGACGCGGAGGGGCGAGTGGTCGTGGACGGGAAGACGGCGGCAGTGAAGTACGAGGCAGGGCCGATGAAGGGGTTCGGGGCGATGGAACTGCGGATGGTGGTGGGAGAGAAGTGAACGGCCCGCGCGCGGTGAGCGTCAAAGGTGATCGAACAACCCCGGCTCCGGCGGCGCCTTTACCTTCTTCGCCCGCGCCGTCTTCTTCGCCGCCCGCTCCTTCTCCAGCGGCCCCGCGTCGCGGCTCGTGTTGCCCTCACTGTTGAAGATCTCCTCGACCCGCGACAACCGGTCCGCATCCTCCGGCCGCTTGTCCCGGCGGACCGTCTTGATCCGCGGGAACCGCAGCGCGTAGCCCGAGGCGTGCCGCGAACTCCGCTGGATCTGGTCGAACGCGATCTCCAGTACGACCTGCGGCTTGACCCAGAACGTGTGGCCGTTGTCGCGCGTGGCGATCGACTGGAACAGCGCGGTGAACTCGGCGATCTCCGCATCGGTCACGCCGGAATAGGCCTTGCCGATGTTGAGCAGCTTCGCGCCCTCGGCGTCGGGATCTGCGCTCCAGACGGCGAACGTGTAATCGGACAACGTGCGCGCGCGCTTGCCCGTGCCGAACTCGGCGGCGGTCACGACGCAGTCGAGCGTCGGCAGGTGGCCCTTGAGCTTGAGCCAGAGTTTGCCGCGCCGGCCGGGGGAGTACGGGGAGGCGGGGTCTTTGAGGATGAGGCCCTCGTTGCGGCGGGCCTTGGCGGCGTCGAAGGCGGCGGTGATTTCGTCGGCGGTGGTGGCGGGAGAGGTGCGGGTGATGGAGAGGCGGGGGATTTCGGATTGCGGATGTCGGGTTGCGGATTGAGCGGAGGGAGAGCCGACCGCGAGAGCGGTGGGCGGAGCCCACCCTACGAGTTGTTCGAGGCGGA
>DATHXE010000717.1:0-5027 GCA_035459845.1 Tepidisphaeraceae bacterium
TCATGGCCCTCGACCGCAAGACGGGCCAGGTCAAATGGCAGACCCAGACCCCCGACTCCGTCCTCGGCCGAATCGTCACGCACGACAACGTCGCCTACTGCCCCGTCCTCAGCGGCCGCGTGCTCGCCCTCGACCTGGCGACCGGCAAGGAACTCTGGAACAAACAAGTCGCCGGCACCAGCCTGCTCAAGGCCGGCCTCGCCCTTTCCGCCCCCTCCTCATCCCCTCCTCCCCCCACCCCCTCCTCTCCGCCTCCCCTCACCCCCACCCTCTTCGCCGTCACGGCCGACGGCTACCTGATCCTGCTCAACCCCGCCGACGGCGCCGTCATCGAGAAGCACGCCCTGAGCCCCCCGGGCAAGGCCAGCAAGAAGGGGCTGAATCTTTCCACGCCAACGGTCCGGGGGGCCGACGTGTACGTCGGATCGGAGACGGGCGGCCTGCGCCACTTCCGTGCGGTCTCTGCGAAGTAGCGGAGGAAGGTTCACCACAGAGACGCAGAGTGCGCGGAGGTTGCGCAGAGAAAACCAGTCGCGCGTTCGCCTCCTGCCGCTTGCGGCTTAGCGACTAAAGAATCACTGCCGCACGATCCCTCCCGAATCCGGCGCAGCGCCTCTAACAATCTCCTCTTCTCTGCGACCCCTCCGCGTCCTCTGCGTCTCTGCGGTGAGCATTGTCTTCCCTTCCCGAAAGGCCCCCGGATGGCCAACCTCCGCCCCGCGCTCGTTACGACCGTCGCCGCGGCGCTCCTCGTCGCGCTCCCCCTCCTGCGGGCCGCGGAACCTTCTCCCGACCCCCGCGTCGCCGAGGTCGAGCGGAAACTCGCCGAGGCCCGCGCCCGCATCGCCGCCGAGCAGGCCGCCGTGCCGGCGCTGGAGCGGGAACTCGCCCAGGCCCGGGCGGCGATCACCGACGACCGCACCCGCAAGGCCCTGGCCGGCGACGCGGCCGCGCTTTCCGCCGTCCTCGAGGCGATCGGCACCGAGTCCCGCTACGTCAGCTACGACGACGGCCGCGTCGCCCGGGCTCCCGACCCTCATCCCCTCTTTGCCGCGATCGACACCGCCTGGCCCAAGGCCGGCCCCGTCGCCCGGGCCAAATTCGTCTGGCTTTTAGGCGTGAACGCCTCGCCCGAAGCCGCCGCCCGGCTCCGCGCATTACTGACTACCGAGACCGCGCCCGACCTCATCGGCAACGCCATCTTCGCCCTGTCCCGCTGCGCCCCTTCGCCCGACGACGTCCCCGCCGTCGCCCGCCACGTGAAGGACGAGCGGTCGATGACCCACGCCTTCGGCTTCAACCCCCACGGCCGCTACGGCCCCGGCCCGGACGGCAAGGCCATGGCCCACAAGCCCCTGGGCACGCTCGCCCGCGAGTTCGTCGAGCGCCGCGCTCCCGCCTCGTTCGGCGCGACCGCCGCCACGACCCCGGGCGAACTGACCGTCCAGCCCGCGACAATCCACTGCGCCGGCTTCGTCTGGGACATCACCGGCGACGCCGACCGCGACTGCACCGTCAAAGTCGCCTACCGAAAAACGGCCGCTGCTCCCAACTCCTCCCCGTGGACGGAAGGCCCCCCCTTCATCCGCTGCGAGAGCTGGCCCTCGGCCGACCCCAAGTACCCGTTCGAGATCGGCCAGCGCCTGGCCGGCAGCATTTTCCATCTCGCCCCCGACACCGAGTACGAGGTGCGCCTCACGCTGGCCGATCCCGACGGCGGCGCCGCGGAGAAGATCGTCAAACTGCGCACGACCCGCGAGCCCGAAATCTACGCCGGCCTGCGCACGCTCCACGTCGTGCCCGGCGACAAGGGCGGCAGCGGCACGGTGGAAGATCCGTACAAGGGAATCGCCACCGCCGACGCCGCGGCCAAGCCGGGCGACGTCCTCCTGCTCGCCCCCGGCAAGTACAGCGGCTCCGTCTCGCTCAAGAGCGCCGGCGAGCCCGGCAAGCCGATCGTCTGGCGCGGGGCCGACGTCGACACCGTCGTCCTCGACGGCTCGGGCGAAGATTCGTGCCTCGGCTTCTCCGGTTTGTCCCACCTCCAGTTCGAACACCTCACTTTTACCGGCGCGAACCAGGGCTGTATCAAGTCCTACGGCGCACAGGACGTCGTCGTCCGCCGGTGTAAATTCTTGAAATTCCGCTACGGCGGGATCGTCGCCCAGGGCCAGCCGCGCAAGGTGAACGCGCGCACCGGCGTCGCCACCGGCGGGCGCAACAGTGGGAATTGGTTCGTCCTCGACAACGTCATCACCGGCCCGAAGGACTGGGCCAAGGAGCGCGGCGGGGCCTCGTCCTACGGCGTCAATTTGAGCGGCGAGCGCAACGTGATCGCCTACAACCGCATCACCGACTGCTGGGACTGCATCAGCCTGACCGGCGACAACGGCACGCTCCCCCGCACGGGCGGCACCGACGTCTACGCCAACGATTTGCGCCAGGGGGCGGACGACGGCGTGGAGGCCGACTACACGCAGCACAACGTGCGCGTCTACCGCAACCGCCTGACCAACACGTTCAGCAGCCTCAGCGCCCAGCCGACGTTCGGCGGGCCGACGTACTTCCTGTACAACGCGATGTACAACACGACGAACAAGCCCTTCAAGTTCCACGTGAACTCGACCGGCCTGGTCGTCGCCCACAACACGGCCGCCACCAGCCGCGAGGCCTTCTACGGCGGCACGTTCCACCAGTCGTTCTTCCGCAACAACCTCCTCCTCGGCCTCCCGGGCGAGACCGGCTTCTGGCTCTCCACCGACGCCCACCCCATCGACATGGACTACGGCGGCTACAACCTCCCTCCTTCGCCCGGCCGACCTTTGATCAGCCTGAACAACGTCCGCTACCGCACGATGGCGGACGCGACGACGGATGCCGGCCTGATGCCCCACGCCGTGCAACTCGACTGGGACGTCTTCACGCGCATCAAGCCCCCGCCCGGTGACGACGTCTTCGCCGACCCGGCGGACGCCGACCTCACCCTCCGCCCCGGCTCCAAGGCCGTCGACGCCGGCGTCGCACTCCCCGGCCTCAACGACGGCTACGCCGGCAAAGCCCCGGATCTGGGCTGCTACGAGCTGGGCCAGCCGGTGCCGCACTACGGCCCGCGGCCTGCGACGGCGCGGTAGATCGGAAGCGCACACGGGACACAGGTCAGAGGAGAGAATTCATTGGCCCGCTTCTCGCCTGCGTGCTCTGCGGCCTGCGCCCACGTATCGGATTCTCTGCAAATAAAAAAGGCCGCACGCGAGGGTATGCGTGCGGCCTGGCGGAGGAGGAAACGAGGCTTGTCGGAGGGCCGCTTGCCACGGCGGACCCTCACGGGGTGTCAATTGTGGGCGAGCACTTTTTAGCGTCGGATCGGAGCCCCCGGACAGGGTACGGCCCGCAGACCGCCTGCGGGCCGTACTGCCCGTGGGAACCAACCGCGCTCAAAGTTAGGGGGAGATCGTTTTGCATCCGGTCTCCGCGTCGTCGTCGTTCTTCACTTCACTTCTTGACGTCGACGCACTCCCTAGAGCGAAGGTGGTGCCAGGGGTGGAAACGGGCTCAAGAATTCCGAGAAACAGCAGTTTTACCGAGGAATTACGGGCCTTTTTCTTTGGGTGGGAATCCGGTAGCGACTCCGTCGCTCGTCGAGGGTCGCGCGATAAATGAGCGGGCTCAGCGACGGCGTTTGAAACCGTGCTTAGTTCGCGGGCAATCATCGGAATGAGTTGCGCGCGCGTCAGGTGTCGTCGGACAGTGTTTTACCGATCTGAGCACCCAAAACGAGGGCATCCGGCTCCAGCGCGGCGAACAGGCCTGCAGTGATCTGGGCGGCGGGAGAATCGTAGCCGAGTTGGCGGGCGATCTCGGCGCCGTCGCGGGCGGCGCGGAGGCGGTCCTTGAGCATGCCGCTGGCGAGGAAGAAGCGAACGCGGGTCAGGTCGATGACGGGAGTGGGCGTCGGACGGTGCAGGGTATCGACCAGGGCGCGGACCTCCGTCGGCGAGGCGAGCAGCGCGAGCGGGGCCACGCCGAGCGCTTCGGCTAGCGCGGAGACGGTGGACAGACGTGGATCGGACAGCCCCGCTTCGAGCTGGGCGACGGTGGCACGGGAGACGTCGGCGGCGGCGGCGAGCTCGTGCTGGGTGAACCCGCGCAGCGAGCGGGCGGCGGTTAGGTTCTTGGCGAGGACCGCCTCGGCCGACTCGCGCGGCTCTGGGGGCATGGGGGTGACCGGATGCGTGACCATGGGAACGTCCTGGAGGGCTGGGGAGCGGGGAGATCGGACAACGGGCGCGGCAGGGGTTCGGAGACGGGCTCACAGCGGTGACAGCGTGAGCGTCTACAGCGCGCGGCGGCTCCCGGCGGGGCCGAGCGGGTCACGGCTCGGTGGGTGTCTGCGAGGAAGGATGGAGTGGCAGTCACAGTTCGAAATCGCTTATTGCCCACTTTTCCTATTTGAATAGTAGGCTTATCGCTTAGTGTATGGGATGCAGGAATTTCGTCAAGCTTCGATGGGGGACCGGGTGGAAGTTGCCCGGTCCCCGTGCAAAGCTGGTGGGTAGGAGCACTAGCCGCTGAAGCGGCTAGCCCGGGGGGGGAGCATTAGATCGCGAGCTGGAACTGACCGCGGAGGTAGAACTGGTTATCGCCGTCGTTCGCGAGGACGCCGATGCCGTCGAAATTGGCGGGCGATCCGTTGGGGAGCCAGCCGATGTCGACGGTGACCTTGGCGCTGTGACCCTTGAGGTAATAGTTGGCGCCGACCGTGATCTCGTGGAACTGATTCTCGTCGGTGCTAGCGCCGTCGAGCTTGAGGTACGAGTAGCGGCCGAAGAGCTCGAGCTGGGCATCGATCAGGTAACCGGCCTGGACGAGGGCGCCGCAATCCCAAGTCGATTCACCGGCGCCGCGCTCGATGTACCGGCCGACGAAGGCGGCGAAGAGGGCGAGCTTGCCGGTCTCGAACTGGGCGTCGACGGCGTGGCGGAGGACGTCGGTGTCGCCGTTCTCGCTCCAGTCGAAGCCCGCGCCGA
>DATHXE010000718.1:0-11347 GCA_035459845.1 Tepidisphaeraceae bacterium
CCGAATCGCGCCGCCTATGCCGCCCACGCCCCCGCGCCGTCCGACGCCGAAGGTTCATGAGATAGGACTGCCGCGCGCCCCCCCTTCACGTACGGCCGCCCCCGCCGCACGCCGGGGCGCGGGGTGGAAGATCGAGCGGGCCTCGCCGGGCGTGCGGCGGGGTCGTTCCGGTGGACGATGGACGGGCCCTCCCTCGTGCGCGAGCGCTCACCTTAACCATATCTTCTGGCTCGCGTGATCCAGCAGCAATCCCCGGATGCGCGGCAGCTGAGCGCGCACCTCTTCGACGCTTACCGGGAGATAGTTCGCCACGCCGTCGGGCGTTTCATGACCGCGTACCACGGCGACCGCGATCGCCCTCTGCAGTTCGGTGCGGGTCTCCCAATCTTCGATGACGATCTGGAGCGTTTGCCTTTCATCGGGCGTGATCGGGGAGACGTTCATAACTTCGCCCTCCGGTGCAGACGCGATCTCCGCGGCGGCCGGGCACCGCCGGCCCGGCCTACCGGTTGGGCGCCGCGGCGATGACCGCCTCGTACGCCTCCCCGGCCGCCGCCCGCTCCGCGGGGCCGAGCGTGTCGAACGCGGCCACCGACGTGACGCACGTCCAGTGACGCGCGGAGACGAGCTTGCCGTCGACTGCGATCCACGAGAACCCGACCGTGTTCGGCACCGGGAAGAACTCAGCGAACGTGTATCGCCCGGCGACGTCCACCCGGTACGGTACGCACAGCCGCAACGCCTCGCGCACGTCCTGGCCGGCGTAGACCCGGCCGTCGGCGACCAGGCGACGCGCGTGGTCGGCGTTGGCGTCGACGCGCGCGTGCTCGCGAAGTTCGGCGGCCGTCGGCGGGGCCTCGGGCGGGGCACACCCGGGTGCCAGGCCGGCGGCGGCCACCACCAGGAGCGCGAGGGCGGGCGTGGCGTGCATCGGCCCATTGTACGCACACGTCGCCACGGCCAGAAGAACGAGGCCAGTTCACGCTTCGCGGTCTTCCGGGGGGGAGAGCCTTTCACCGCCGGGCGCATCCCGTCCGGGGTCCTCCGCGGGAATCACACTGGAGTCGCGCGGTTACCGACGGCGGCGGCGCGACCGGCGCAGGCCCAGGGCGGCCGTCGCGACGAGGGTCAGCCCGGTGCCGGGCTCGGGGACCTCGAGCGTGAGCGTCGGGGGCGTGGCGGTGCTCGACTGGGCGACCCGGTAGCGGTTGGCGGTCGTGTCGGGCGGGTCGACGTCGGGGCTGATGCGGAAGAAGATGAACTTGCCCGCGATCGTGGGGTCGTTGTCGTACAGGGCGTTGACGTGGTTCAGGATCGCGGTGTTCGCGGCGGCGGAGGTCGCGACCGTGCCGACGGCCGTGCCGCCGGCGCCGGCGACGAAGAAGTTGTCCTGGATGCCGGTGGCCCGGGTCGGATCCGTGTTGAAGGCGCCCGTGAAGGCGTCCTCGGAGATCAGCGTATTGGTCGCCCGGACGTCGAGGACGTAGAGGTCGGCATTGAAGACGGTCGGCGTGCCGTCCTTGGCCAGGTTGACGCTGAAACTCGCCGTCGTGAACTGCTGGCCGATCGGGCGGGCGGGGAGTTGGAACCCGAAGACGCCGGAGATGTTCAGGGTCGCCGGGCTGCCCCCGCCGCCGATGCGGATCGCGTCGACGCCGGTGCCGACCGAGCGCGAGGCCGCGGCGACCGAGTCGCCGTCCCCCACGGTGGCGAGAAGGTTGACCTCGGCATCGGTCAGTTCCGCGATGATCGGGGCGGCGTGAACCGCCGGCGCGGCGGCGAGGACGGCGGCTACGCCGATGGCGGCACGACGGGGCGTATGGGTCTTCGCGCGGCGGTTCATGGCGGGGGAAAGGTACGCTGGCGACATAGGCTAAGCAAGCGTTTTCCGACGCGTCGCCGGGCGGGGTGGGCCTGCGCGATAAGCTGGGGCGGGTGTGCGGGATGTGGGGGCGTTCCGGGCGTGAGCGGTATCACCGTGTCGTCGTTCGGCCGTCCAATGAGGTCGGGCGCGGGCGTCTGCTCCTGTGAGTTGCATTTCCCCCGATTCTGCCCTACCAAATCAGGAGTGAGCTGGCGTATCGGCGGAGCGCCGTTGGTCCCCGTCCGGCGACAAACTCTCCGAACTCGCTCAGGCGATTACGAATACCGAAGGAATCACCACGATGTCCCACCGCATTTTCAACTTCAGCGCCGGCCCGGCCATGCTCCCGACCGAGGCGCTCGAGAAGTCCGCCGCCGCGCTGCTCGACTTCCAGGGCAAGGGGTTCGGGATCGCCGAGGTCTCGCACCGCGGAAAGGAGTTCGAGGGCGTGCTCGAAGAGGCAACCGTGCTCTGTAAGAAGCTGCTCGGCGTCGGCGACTCGCACGACGTCGTCTTCCTGCAGGGCGGGGCGACCCAACTCTTCACGACGATCCCGATGAACTTCCTGAGCGGGACGGCCGACTACCTCGTCTCGGGCGAGTGGAGCAAGAAGGCCGCCGGCGCCGCGAAGGACCTTGGCAAGGTCAACGTCGTCGCCAGCACCGAGGCGAGCAACTTCGACCACTCCGCGCCGCAGTCGGAGTGGAAGATGACCGACGGGGCCGATTACTTCCACGTCTGCACGAACGAGACGGTGCACGGGCACCGCCTGCCGACCTGGCCCACGCACCCGAACCTGATCGTGGACGCGAGCAGCGAGTTCATGAGCCGACCGCACCCGATCGGCGACTGCGCGCTGGTCTACGGCGGGGCCCAGAAGAACCTCGGCCCGTCCGGCCTGGTGCTGGCGATCGTCCGGAAGGACCTCTACCCCCGCCAGAAGAAGGTCCCGAGCAAGCTCTGGAGCTTCAAGGACCAGGCCGAGAATAAGAGCATGATCAACACGCCCCCGACGTTCGGCGTGTACATCCTGCTCGAGGTCTTCCGCTGGCTCGACGCCAAGGGCGGGCTCGCCGCGATGGAGCAGATCAACGAGCAAAAGGCCAAGCTGATCTACGACGCGGTCGACGGCTCGAATGGCTTCTACACCGGAACGGTGAGCGTGACGGAACAGCGCAGCCGGATGAACGTGACCTACCGCCTGCCGAGCGAGGAACTGACGGACGAGTTCGTGAAGACGGCGGCCAAGCAGAACATGGTGGGCCTGAAGGGCTACCGAACCGTCGGCGGCATCCGCGCGAGCATCTACAACGCGATGCCGGTCGAAGGCTGCCAGACGCTGGCGTCGTTCATGAAGGATTTCGCGTCGAAGAAGTCGTGAGTGGCCGGTAGTCAGTAGTCAGTAGTCGGTCGCGGGCCCGGGTCGTTCAGATCCGGGCTCGTCTTGTACGTGCTTCGAAAGGAATACCCATGCCCGCCCCTGCCGTCGGAACGGTCGCCCCGAGGTTTAATCTCCCTTCCAGTACGGGCGACGACATCTCCCTGGACCAGTTCAAGGGCAAGCAGATCGTCGTCCTCTACTTTTACCCGCGGGCGGACACGCCGGGGTGCACGAAGCAGGCGTGCGGGTTCCGCGACGCGCTCGCGGACTACGACGAGGCCAAGGTCGCGGTTCTGGGCGTGAGCCCTGATCCGGTGAAGGACGTGACCAAGTTCGCCAAAAAGTTCGACCTGAACTTCCCGCTGCTCGCGGACGAGGACCACGCCGTCTGTGAGAAGTACGGGGTGTGGCAGGAGAAGAGCATGTACGGCCGGAAATATTGGGGCGCCGCGCGGAGCACGTTCGTCATCGGGAAGGACGGGAAGGTGCTCCACGTGTTCGAGAAGGTGAAACCGGAGGGGCACGACGCGGAAGTGATCGAATGGATTCGGGCGAACGTCCGGTAGGCGCCGGTGGCCGCCGTCCATTTTTCTCCTTTTCCTGATCTCATTTTCACGCCCGATATCTTGCGTTTTTTTCCGGCAGGCCGTTTACTGCGAATCGGCGGGCAAGGAAGCTTGCGAACCAGCCGCGTGCCGCGCGTAAGCGCGGGCGCCCGATTCACTTAAGCAACCGCTTTGAGGCAAGGAAGGTGTGACATGGCTGCGAAGAAGAAGACCGAGACGGTGACGAAGAAGGCCGCCCCCAAGGCGGCGGAGAAGTCGGCGGTGGTGTCGAGCACCCCGGTGCGGAACTCGCCGGTGCCGAAGGTGGCCAAGGCCGCCGCCCCGAAGCCGGCGGGCGTCGTCGCGAAGAAGGACGTGACGTCGGACCAGATCGCCGTGCGCGCGTACGAGATCTGGGCGTCGGGGCAGGGCGGTTCGGAGCACGACAACTGGCTGCGCGCCGAGCGCGAGCTGCGCGGGCTCTAAGGGGCACGGACGGATCCGGGGCGGCGCTTCAGGCAGAGCCCGTGTGCTCTGCCCCGGCTTGTTCCGTCGCTCTTCGAACACACACGCGTCACCGCGACCCGGGTAAATTCACTGCCCGAGTCGCGGTGACGCCGCGCGCCGGGGCGGACTAGAATCTCCGTATGCCGAAAGGCGACGGTGTCGAGAATGAGTTCCCCGCGGCGGTGCCGCTGTTCCCGCTGCCGAACGTGGTGCTGTTCCCGCGCGCGATCCTGCCGCTGCATATTTTTGAAGAGCGGTACAAGCAGATGACCGCGGACGTCCTGCGAGGGCACCGGCAGGTCGCGATGGCCCTGCTGCGCCGGGGGTGGGAGCGCGACTATTACGGCCGGCCCGCGGTCGATCCGGTCGTGTGCGTCGGGACGATCGTCAGCCACGAGCGCCTGGCCGACGGGCGGTATAATTTCCTGCTCGAGGGTCACACCCGCGCCCGAATCGTTCGGGAGATCGCCACCGAGCCGTACCGCCTGGCCGAACTCGAGCCGTTGACGGAAGTGAATTCGGACGAGGGCGGACTGCTGGCGCTGCGTAGCGCGCTGGCGGGGTTGTTCCGGCGCGAGTCGTACGCCAGTCTTCCGGCCGGGCGGCAGATCCGGGAATTGCTCGCCCGGGGCGTCCCGACGGCGGTCGCGGCGGATTTGGCGGCGTTTCACCTCCTTTCGGAACACCCGGTCGAACTCCGGCAGGAGCTGCTGGGCGAGGCGGACGTGCGCGAGCGAGTCCGGCGGGTGGTCGATGCGGTCGCCGACCTCAAGCCCGCGTGGGTCAACGTGCCGGGGGACGCGAAACTGAACTGACGCGGGCGTTCGGGTCCGCGCTTTTGCGTTTTGGGCGCGGATGCCGAGAATGGGGCACACGAACCTGCCTTACGGGAAGTCTGGATTGTCCGGGATGTGGTACTTCGCTTACGGGTCCAATTTGAACGCGCGTGCCGTGACGGACTGGTCGCGCGCGTGCGGCCACCGGCCCCCCCAGCTCAAGGGAGGCCGGCCGGCGGTATTGGACAACTACCGCCTCTGCTTTGCGGTCTATAGCGAGTACTGGGGCGGCGGGATCGCTGACATCGTCTACGACCCGGGCAAGTACGTCGGGGGCGTGCTGTTCGAACTGTCCGACGCGGAAATGGGCGTGCTCGACGCGAAGGTGGGCCGAAAGCTGGACCCGGGTGGTAAGGAGATTGGCGTCTACAAGCGGATCGAAGTGAAGGTCTCGCCGCTGGGCAAGGGCGAGCCGATCCAGGCGGTGACGTACCAGGGGACCAGCGCCGACCGCTCGCACATCGCGCCGACGCAGCACTACATGGACCTTCTGATCCAGGGGGCGTACAGCCAGGGGCTGTCGATCATGTGGATCGCGTATTTGCAGACGTTCGGGACACAGGTGGGCCGCAAGCCGCGGGCGCCGGGGGCGACGGGGCACGGGGACGCGTCGTCGCGGCTTTGAGGGGCCGGGGTTGGTATAATGAACGGAGAGGTGACGCGCATGCCGAGTCCTTTTCCGGGTGTCGATCCGTTCATCGAGGGGCAAGGGGTGTGGCACGACTTTCATCAGACGTTCGTGATCACGTGGCGGGAGTTCCTCATGCGGCGACTCCCGCCGCAGTACGTGGCGCGAGTCGAGGAGCACGTGTACGTGAATCGGGCGGAAGCCGAGAGCGCCGGCCGGGTTACCACCCGCATCCCGGACGTGCTGATCGAGGCGTCGGGGGTCGCGCGGGGTGAAGCCGATGCGGAGGACGACGGCCCGGTCGTCACGCTCGTACCGACCGTGATGCGCCACGTGGTCGACGACCCGCTCCGCGAGGGGTACATCGAGATCAAACGGCGGGCGGACGATGGCGTCGTGGGGGTACTCGAGTTGTTGTCGCCGGTGAATAAGACCGGCGCGGGGCGCGACGAGTACCTCGTGAAACGGGGCGAGCTGCTCGCGCGGCGGGTGCACCTCGTCGAGTTGGATCTACTCCTCCGCGGGCCCCGCTTTCCGTTCGAGGGACGATTTCCGGACGGACATTACCACGCGATGGTGTCGCGCGGCGATCGGCGTCCCGACTGCGAGATTTACTCGTGGAAGCTGCCGGACCGACTGCCCGTGATTCCGGTCCCGCTCGGTCCGGACGATCCCGACCTCCCGGTTGACCTGCACGCCGTGTTCGAGACCACGTTCGACCGCGGGGTCTACGACCGGCTTGTTCGGTACGACCGTCCGGTCGGATTGCGGCTGGACGAACCGCTCCGACGCTGGGTGGACGAGCGTGCGGCAGTCAGGACGACCCGGTAGCGGGGCGCGCCGGTCGACCGTCGTCTACATGGGCTTGCGCGCGGTGATTTGCAGGTGCGCCGCCGCCGCCGCGGCGCTGGGGTCCTTCGAGAGCTCCTCTTCCAACCGGATCAGCCGGTCCACCGCGCGGTCGTCCTCCATGAGCTTCTTGTTCTGGCGGACGGGGAGGATGGTCTTGCCGGTGACGGCGAGGACTTCGAACCCGGCCTTCTCGAACAGCTTGCGGAGCGTGTGGGGGGTGAAGGTGGTGGTCTCGAACTGTTCGCGCGGGTCGGCCGTGAGCCAGTGGGTGCGGGAGGAGTAGACGAACTGCTCCAGTGCTTCCAGGCTGCCGCGGTCTATGAAGTGGTCGATGGCGGCGAGCTTGTTGTCGGCGGTCGCGACGACGACGCCACCGGGCGCGCAGACGCGGAACATCTCGCGGGCGGCGCGGGCGGGGTCCGAGCAGATCGAGAGGGGATCGCCCATGGCGGTGGTGAGGGCGAACGCGCCGTCCGGCAGGGGGGCCAGGTCGATGATGTCGGCGACGTGGAGCGTGGCCTTTTTGGACTTGGCCTCGCCCATCTCTTCGACCTTTCGGCGGGTTTGTTCGACCATCGCGCCGGAGTTGTCGACGAAGGTAGTCGCCAGGCCCGTCTTAAGGAACTTCAGGCCCCACTTGCCGGTTCCGCAGCCGAGGTCGAGGCAGTGGGCCGACAGGTCGCGCGGGAGGTGGGGCTTGATCGCCCGCCAGGTGATCTCGTCGTGGAACGCCCAGTAGGGGTCGTCGTAGATCGAATCGTACTGGCGGGCGACGCGGTCGTGGTACCGGCGTGACGCGTCGGCGGGGGCGCGGGAGTTGTCGTGGCGGGGGCGGGGCATGCGAAACAATTTAACCACGAAAGACACGAAGGGCACGAAGGAGGAAGGTAGTTAAGGCCTCCTCGGCAATTTCGTGGAGAGTTCATTCGGAGGCCGGTGATGTTCTCCGTGTCCTTTCGTGAACATCGTGCCCTTCGTGGTTCATTTTCATTCCCGCCACCCCGAGCCGCGCCATTGGAGGAAGTCGTCGGACTGCATCGCCGGGATGGTTCGGCGGAGGTGAGCCTGGAGTTGGGCGGTGTGGTGCTGGACGTGGCGGATGTTGTAGATGTGGAGTTCGCCGCGGGAGAAGGTGCGGCGGGCGAAGGCGGCGGGGGCTTGGAGGGATTGCTCGGACTCGGCGGCGATGTTTTCGCGCGCCAGTTCGCGGATGAGTCGTAGGTAATCGATTGCTTCGGGTTGGGGGAGGCCGGGGGGATTGAGTCCGTCGGCGAGCTCGTCGCCACCGATCGCGTGGAGCGGGCGGTACCGGAAGGCTTCCTCTGAAGGGGAGAGGTAGTAGTCGGTGAAGAAGAGGGTGTGGTAGGCGGTTTGGCCGAGGGTGCGGATGGCGATCTTGTCGTCCCACGCGCTCGCGGGGCAGGCGGCGAGGGTCTCGTGAAGCATGCAGAGGGCGGCTTCGTATTGGTTGAGGAGGATTTGCTTGAGGTAGTCGGTCATGGGAGTGTGGGACATGCTGCCTGGCGCCCTTCGGCGAGTGAGGGCTCCGGGTTCCTCAGGTGGGCGGGCCCGCTAAGCCGCAAGCGGGCGTGCTGCGCACGCGTGAGGGTGTCAGTTCAATTCTCGCGGACGAGGCGCGTGAACTCGTCTCCGCGGACTTCGAAATTGGGGAACTGGTCGTAGGACTTGCAGCCGGTGGACAGCAGCACGATGTCGCCGGCGATCGCGTGCTTCTTCGCTTCGGCGACGGCGGTGGCGAGGTCGCGGCAGGCGTAGCAGGGGGGGGCGGACTGGGCAGTAGACTTGGCGAGCATCGCGGCGATCACGGGGCCCATTTCGCCGATGCAGAGGACGGCCTTGGCGCGCTCCACGAGCGTGTTGCACAGGTCTTCGAGCGGGTAGTCGCCCTTGAGGTGGCCGCCCACGATCTGGAGGACTCGCTTAGGCGGGAAGGACTTGAGGGCGGCGACGGCGGCCTCGGGGATGGTGGCGATCGAGTCGTTGTAGAACTGGACGCCGGCGTGCTCGTGGACGAGCTCGAGGCGGTGCGGCAGGGCGCGGAACGCGCGGAGCGCGCGGGCGGCGTCGTCCCACGAAACGCCCAGACAACTCGCGGCGGTGTACGCGGCCTGGGCGTTGAACTGGTTGTGCGCCCCGGCGAGCGCGAGCGGGAACGGCGCGTGGGTGGTCGTGTCGAAGTACTTGACCTGCGCGCGGGTGTGGCGGGCGAAGTCGTCGGCCGTGCGGCAGGTGAGGTTCAGGACGACGAAGTCGTCGTCGGTCTGGTGGTCGACGATAGCGCGCTTGGCGGCGACGTAGGCCTCGACGCTGCCGTGCCACTCGACGTGGTCGCGGGCGATCATCGTGACGACGGCGACGTGGGGCGACCATTTCAGCGCCCGCAGGTGTTCGAGCATGTAGCTGGAGAGCTCCAGGACGACCGGGTCGTTCTCGCCGATCGCGGGGAGGTCTTCGAGGAGCGACTTGCCGAGGTTTCCGCCGACGAACACCCGGCCGGCGTACTTCGTGCGGAGGATGTCGGCGAGCATGGACGTGGTGGTCGACTTGCCCTTGGTCCCGGTGACGCCGAGCGTGAGTTTGGACGGGCAGCGCTGGGCGAAGAGGCAGATTTCGGTCGTGATCGGGACGCCGGCCGCGCGGGCGGCGGCGAGGTATCTGTTATTCAGCGGGACGGCGGGCGAGGCGACGACGAGGTCGGTATTGTTGAAGTCGTCGGGCCGGTGTTCGCCCAGGCGGTACTCGATCGGTAGCCCGGCGAGCTGGCGGAGCGAGTCGTCGAGCTTGTCGGCTGGGGCCTGGTCTGTGACGAGCACCCGGGCGCCCTGCGACACGAGCCATTTGGCGACGGCGATCCCGCCACCGAAATGGCCCAGGCCCATGACGGTGACGCGCTGGTTGGCGAGGGAGGCGGGCATGGGAGGGGATGGTAATGCGCGGGGAAAGGATTGCTATAATGGGGGGATGACGGTTCGGATCAAAGCACACTACGACGGGAAGACGATCGTGCCGGACGAGCCGGTCGATCTCCCGGCGGGCGCGGAAGTGACCGTGGAGTTTCGGCGGCGCGAGGCGCCGCCCGCCGCGCCTGTATTTCCGATGGGCAGCGATGAAGAACGCCGGGCGGCGCTCGAGTCATTTTTCTCCATGACCGTGCCCGGATTATCGATCCCGGACGAGGCGCTCCGGCGGGAGAACATGTACAGCGACGAGGACGATCGGTGACGACTTACCTCATCGACACGAACGTCTTCCTTCGTACGCTCGATCCCGCCTCACCGCATTTTGCAGTGTGCGTCGGCGCCCTCGCGCCTTCTCCAACGCGAATCGCGGCCGGCATTCATCGGATCGCAAGTGTTGTCGGAATTCTGGTCGGTCGCCACGCGCGACCGCAACGCGAACGGTATGGGGCTGGCGTTCGACGCGGCTGAAGTTCGGTTAACGAGGATCATGGCCGCGTTTCCGTGCCTCCCCGAACCAAAAGACTTGCCGGCGCGTTGGTGGGATCTGATCCGCGCCCATCAGGTGATCAGCAAACAGGCGCATGACACGCGCTTGGTCGCGTTCATGCTGGGGCACGGGTTGGACGTGCTGGTGAGTCTAAACGCGAAGGACTTCGCGAGGTTCACCGAGATACGGTGCGTGACGCCGGCGGAGTTGATGGCCGACGCGGGCGTGTGATTCGGTTGCAACGCTCCCAGACGCGCCCCGCAAGCGGGGCGGCTACAAGAGGGATCCAGCGCCGTCAGGCCCCGAGTACGCGCTTCAGGTCCGCGTGCATGTCGCGCGTCGCCGCCTCCACGCACTTCTCCCAATCCCCGCCGAACTGCTCGGCGTACTTCTTGTCCTTGTGGGCGTACAGGATCGACCGGCTGGCCGAGACGATCGCGCCTTGGCCGTCGGTGAAGGCGGCCTTGGTCATGTCGGCGGTCGCGCCCTGGGTGCCGTAGCCGGGCAGGAGGAAGATCGACTTGGGCAGGCGCTGGCGGAGCGAGGTCATCGTGTGCGCCTGGGTGGCGCCGACGACCGCGCCGACGCTGCTCCACCCGCGCGACCCGACCAGGCCCGGGCCGGTCACGACGGCGGCGAGCTTGTCGGCGAGCATCTCGCTCCACGTGCGCCCGTCGGCGAGCGCGACGTCCTGCAATTCGGCCGAGCCGGGGTTGCTCGTGCGCACCAGGACGAACAGCCCCTTGCCGAGCGTGCCGGCCGCCTGCGTGAACGGCTCGAGCGTGTCCATCCCGAGCATCGGGTTAACGGTGACCGCGTCCGGCGTGGCGACCTCGTCGGAGTCGGCGAGCGCGGGCTCGGCGAGGTGACCGGCGGCGTAGGCGGTCGCGGTCGAGCCGATGTCGCCGCGCTTGATGTCCCCGATCACGAGCAGGCCGAGCTCGGCGGCCTCCTGGATCAGGTTGAAGTAGGCCTCGACCCCCTCGGCCCGGAACTGCTCGAAGTAGGCGGATTGGAACTTCACGACCGGGGCGTACGGCGCGACGATCTTCAGCACGCGGGCGGTGAAGGCGAAGATCGCGTCGACGCATGCCTGCCCGTCGCCACCCAGCGCGCGGTCGCGGTCGGCCGGCCCGTCGAACACGGCCTCGGGCAAACTGGCGACGATCGGGTCGAGCCCGACGCAGATCGGTGCCCCCTTGGCGGCGATCGCGGCGATCAGTCGGTCGGCGAAGTTCTCGGAGCTCAAAGCGGATCCCTCGGAAG
>DATHXE010000719.1:0-8329 GCA_035459845.1 Tepidisphaeraceae bacterium
CGACTTCGTGGATCAGCGATTTGAAGCCGTACGCTTTGGGCTTCACGTTTTCGACGATTTGCTTGACCGCGGAACGGTCGGCGAACTCGAGGCCGTGGCCGGTGCCGTAGACGAGGAGTTTTTCGGCCATGGCGCGGGCGATGGCGTCCTTGTCGGCGAGGAGGAGGTCCTTGAACTGGTTGACGTCGGCGAACGCTCGGCCGTCGGCGAGCGTGTCGGCGGGCGTGACCTTGGGGCCGACCGTGTACGCCGTCGGGTGGCCGTCCTTGCCCTTGACCCGGCCCTTGAAGCCGACGGCGAGGGCTCGGTAGTTCTCGCGGTAGCCGCCGATCACGTCGAAGCTCTCGAGCGCGTACCCGGGTGGGTCGATCTTGACGTGGCACGCGCCGCAGGCGGCGGGCTCGCGGTGCCTGGAGAGCTGCTCGCGGATCGTGGTGGCGCCGCGGATGTCGGGCTCGACGGCGGGGACGTTCTGCGGTGGGGGCGGGGCGGGCCGGCCGAGGATGCGGTCGAGGACGAAGACGCCGCGCGGGACGGGCGAGGTGTTCGTGCCGTTGGCGGTGACTTTCAGGATGGCGGCCTGGGTCATCACGCCGCCGCGCACGCTGCCGGGCGGGAGCTGCACCTTCCGCAGCTTCTGGCCGGTGACGCCGGGGACGTCGTAGTGCTCGGCGAGGCGGGCGTTGAGGATGGCGAAGTCGGATCGGACGAACGCGTCGACGCCCAAGTCGTTTTTCAGCACCTCGTCGAAGAAGGCGCGCGTCTCGCCGAGCATGGACGTCTGCAGGAGGTCGTCGAACTCGGGATAGAGCTTGGGGTCGGGCGTGGTCGCGTCGATGTCCTTGAGGTTGAGCCACTGGTCGGTGAAGTGGCGCGTGAAGCGAGCGGCCTTGGGGCCCGCGATCATCCGGTCGACCTGCCGGCGGAGCTCGGCGGGGTCGCGCAGCTTGCCGGCGGTGGCGGCGGCGGTCAGGGCGTCGTCCGGCATCGAATTCCAGAGGAAGTACGACAGGCGGGTGGCCAGGGCGTGATCGTCCAACTCACCCGGCGCGGTCTTCAGGTAGAGGAAGTGCGGCGAGCACATCACTGCTTTTAGGCCGACCTTCAATGCCTGCTCGAACGGTGCGCCGGCCTTGAGCCGGGCCGCGATGAGCGCCACGTACGGCTCGGCATCGGCGGGCGCGGTCGGCCGGCGGAAGGCGCGCGGGAGGAACTCGCGGACGATGCGCTCGGCGTCGGCGGGCGTGCCCCTTTCCAGGTCGGCGTTGCCGAGCAATCGCGTGTGCCCGGCGGGCGGCCACTGGTCGACGATCGGCCCCTCGACCTCCACCCACTGCACCGCCAGCCCCGGGCCTTTGAAGTCGGCCGCGCCCTTGTTGTACTGCTTGACCAGGTTGTGGGCGACGAGGCGGATCGTGTCCTTCTTGTCGAGGCGTTCCTCGAACTCAATTACGCCGGGCTCGGTGGGCACGTCGAACGCGCCGCTCAGCCAGTTCTTCCCCTCCTTGGGCGACTGGCTGCCGGCGTACACGAGCATCGACAGCGGGCGGTTGACCTTGTTGTCGTACGTGTAGCACGAGACCTTGAACCGGTAGCGCCCGGCGACGGGCGCGCGGAACTGGCCGAGGATCTTCGGCGGGTGGTTCGCCGTCATGAACACCATCGCGTCGGCGAGCGGGATGACGTATTTGTTCGACTTGACCGCGACGGCGACTTGGCCGCCCTCTTTCAGGTAGGAGTAGCGGTTGGTGGTGGACGGCGGCTTGGGGCCGTGGACGATCGCGGCGTCGAGGGCGGCGTCGGCCGCCTCGAGGTAGCGCTCGACCAGCACGGGGGAGACGGCGAGGGACGCGTCCTGGTTGTCGAATCCGTGGGCGGACGAGTCTTCCGGCAGCAACTCCTTCAGGTCGACGTCGATGCCGAGGAGGTCGCGGACGGTGTTCTCGTACTCGACGCGGCTGAGGCGGCGGACGAAGGCGCGGCCGACGGACTGCTGACGGCGACCGCCTGCGGCGCGGAGTTCATTGCCGGCCCAGTCGAGGGCCGCCTTCGCGTCGGCGGGCGCGGGGCGGGGCTTGTCCTTCGGCGGCATCTCGCCCGATTCGAGGCGGTCGTAGATCGTGGTCCACCGGCGGACGGCGTCGGGGGTGGAGAGGTCGGCCGAGAGCGCGGTCAGGTCGAGGCCGCCCTTTTGGACGTCGGCGTCGTGACAGGCGTAGCAGTGGGCCTTGAAGAACGCGGTCTGTCCGGGGGGGATCGCCGGTCCCGCCGCCCGCGCCACCCCCGAAGCGAGCACGACAAGCGCGACGCAGAGCGGACGGACGAAAACTGGCCTCACCTGATGCACCATGTGTCGAGAGGAACTACGCCCGCCCCCGCTCACCGTTCATGTCTTTGCGCCTTCGTGCCGTTGTGAGCCCGCCGCTTCGCTTTTGCTAAATCTTCAGCTTCTTCACCAGCGCCGCCTCTCGCTCCTCGTCCGTCATCGGTTTGAAGTCGACCTTCACGTCCTTGAGCATCGCCTTGACCGCCTCGACGTCCGCCGCGGGGATGTCGATCGTGTGGAGCTTGACCTCCTTGAGCGCCGGCAGGTCCTTGAGCGGCTCCAGGCCCTTGGCCGTCAGTCGCGCTTCGAACAACTCAATCTTCTGAAGCGACTTGAGCTGCGCGATTAACTTGATCGTCGATTCGTCGAAGCTCGGGCCCGACGGCTTGCCGCCCTTCGGAAGCCGCTGGCCCATCCGCAACGACCGGAGATCCTTGAGGTTGAGCAGGTGCTTGTTGCCCTCCTGCGTCTGGGCGGTGTGCCAGGTGGAGAAGTCCTTGAGCTGCGTGATCTGGCCGATGGCCTCCATCGCGGTGTCGCCCGCGGAGCTGCCGGCGAAGGTGAGCCGCTCGAGTTTGGGAAGGTCCTTTAGGTACGCGAGCCCCTTGCCCGTGAACGCGGCGTTGTTGAACGACGGGTGGAAGAGCGCGAGCGACTTGAGGTTCTTGAACGCCTGGAAGCCCTTGTAGCCTTCGTCACTGAGGGCGGTGCTGTTCGTGCTGAGCTCTTCGAGGTCGGTCAGGCCGGCGAGCAGGGGGAGGTTGGCGTCGTTCAGCGTTTTGCCGTCGGTCGAGAGCTTCTTGATCGAGGTGACCGCGGCCAGCGTGCGGTAGTCGGCCTCGGTGAACTTCGACACGTCGACGTTGACTTGCGTGACGACGCCGGCGGTGAGGGTGACCTTCGCGCCCAGCTTTTCGAGCGCCTCCTGGCCCGGGGCGGCGGCGAGGGCGGGCGGGGTGATCAGCGCGAATGCGACGAGCAGGGGGGTGAGTTTCATTGAGGGGAGCATCATACCGCGCGACCCGGTCGCTCAACATTCTCACGTAGCTCAACATCGGAATGTTGAGCTACTTTTTCGGCTCGGGCGGCCGGTCGGTCGCCTTTGCGCCGACCGTGAGCCACAGGTCGGAGGTCTGCTCGATCCAAGGGAGTGCGGGCGCCTTCTCGGCCGCCTTGACTAGCGTGACCGTCGCCGACGCGATTGGGGTCTTGTCCGGGGCCGCACCCGGGGTCGCGAGGACGATGCGGAACGGCCCGTTCGCCGGCTTGGCGTCGGCGGCGGCGACGAGCGAGAGGGTCACGTCGCCCGGTTTGTCTGGGACCCCGACGGGGGCTGCGGTCACGCCATGGGGCAGGCCGATCGCGGTGACGGCGAGTTTTTCCGCGTGGCCGTTCTTTCGCGCGACGGTCACCTTGATGGTCGCGGTCTTGCCTGGCGCGAGGGCTATCGAGTCGGCCGGCACGGTCGCGGAGACGCTCGGCGTGACGGGTCGGATGTCCAGACGGTAGTGCAGGTCGCGGCCGCCCTTTTGGAACAAGTCGCCGATGGTGACGCGGTATTCGCCGTCCGCGGACGCGGCCCACTCGACCTTGGCGCTTCCGGTGCCCGCGCCGTCGTCGGCCGCCAACTGCTTTCCGGCGGCGTCGGCAATGCGGAGGGTCGGGTCGAGCGCGTATGTGGGGGCGAGCGACCGCGCGGCGATCGCGAGCTTTGCCCCCTTCGTCGCGCGGATTGTGTACGTGTCTTCTTCGGCGGGCTTGGCGATCGTTCCGGTGATCGCGACCGGCGGCTTGTGTGGCGTGGAGCCGGCGGTCGCCTGGGTGATCTCGAGGGCGTCGGAAACGTCGATTCGAACGAGCCCGTCACCGCCGGGCAGCGAGACGTGATCCGAGTCCGCCGGCAGCGTCGTCGTATCGACCGAGATGGCCGGCCCGACATTCCACCCCAGCGGCGTCACGTCGGTCTTCTTGCCGCGCGTGACGCCGGACGGCGTCGTCGCCAGGATGAACGGGCCGGTCGTCAGGGTCAGGCGGTAGATCGCGTCTTTCCCGCCGGCGAATTTCACGTCGGAGGCGGGCGGGTAGGCGAACGCCGAGACGCGCACCGTGTGCACGCCCGCCGCCTCCGCCTTGTACGCCAGGAGGGGGTCGATGCCGAGCCCGTCGTGAGAGAACGCGACCTGCCGGCCGTCCGGGCCGAGGACGTGGAGCATCGAGTCGATCGGGGACCCAAGACGCCGACCCTGCACGGTCGCGACGAGCATTTGGGCCGCATCGAGTTTCACGGCGAACGAGTCGACGTCGCCCTTCGGGTCGAGCACGCCGTTGATCGTTGTTGGCAGGACGTCGACCGGCTGCGCTTTGG
Source organism: Tepidisphaeraceae bacterium (assembly GCA_035459845.1). Taxonomy (GTDB): domain Bacteria; phylum Planctomycetota; class Phycisphaerae; order Tepidisphaerales; family Tepidisphaeraceae; genus DASPKW01. Next base: position 4,692 of record DATHXE010000719.1, read on the forward strand.
CGGAGTCGTCCTTCGATTCCTTCTCGGCGACTTCCGGGTGCTCGCCGACGACGAACGTGCGCGGGGCCGATACGCCTTCGGGGGTGAAGAATCGCATCAGGTGGGGCCCGACCGGCGCGTCGGCTGCGATCGTCACGGTAAACGCGCCCTTCTCCTTCGCCGCTTCGATCTTGATTGAAGGCGAATCTGCCCATGCGCCCGCGGGCCACGCGTCGAACTTGCCCGCGGCGGTGATTTTCACGGTCGTGCCGCGCTGACCGCCGGCGGGAGAGATCGAGTCGACGGCGGGGGGGGCAGCGAGGACGGGCAGTGCCACGAACAGGGCAGCGATCGCGCAAACTCGCGGTTCAACTTGTCGACGTAGCGCCCGTGTCATCCTGAGGTACTCCGAAGGATCTTGCCCGTCGTTCGGGCCGTTGGGCGTTGGCGAGGGGTGCCTGACGTTCGGGGCTAGATCCTTCGGAGTACCTCAGGATGACGGGGCCGGCCTTGCTGCGAACGGGTCAGAACAATTCCTTGATCGGCGTCCCCATGTTCACGAGCTGCACCGGCCGGCCGGTGTTCGTGTGCAGGTGCTGGGCGTGGTCGATGCCCATCTTTGCGTACAGGCTGGCCGCGAAATCTTCGGGCGAGTGCACGTTTTCCGAGGCGTAGTACCCCTTGGCGTCGGTCGCGCCGACGACCTGCCCGCCCGGCACGCCCGCGCCGGCGGCGAGGATGCTCATCGCGTGGGGCCAGTGGTCGCGGCCGGCGTCCTTGTTGATCTTGGGCGTCCGGCCGAACTCGCCGAGGCAGAGCACGAGCGTGTTCTTGAGCAGGCCGCGCTGGGCCAGGTCGGTGATCAGTGCCGACAACCCCTTGTCCAGGCTGGCGACCTTGTCGGCCTTGTACGTCTTGAAGAGCTTCGTGTGGTCGTCCCACCCCCCGCTGTAGCAGGTGACGAACGACACGCCGACCTCGACCAGCCGGCGCGCCAGCAGCAGGCGCTGGCCCAGCTGGTTGCGCCCGTAGGCGTCGCGAACGGAATCCGGCTCCTTCGAAAGGTCGAACGCCGCCTGCGCCTCCTTCGACGTCACCAACTCGATCCCCTGGCGGTAAAAGTCGTCGAACGACACGGCCGGGTCCTCGGCCGACGTGTCGGCGATCCGCTGCAAGCGGTCCAGTGACCGCCGGAGTTGCTGCCGCGACAGGTCGCGCCCCGCCGCGATCTCCGCCGGCACGGACACGTCCCGCACGCGGAACTGCGGCGAGTTGGGGTCGCCCTTGATCACGAACGGCGAGTGCTGCGCGCCGAGGAAGTTCGGCCCGCCCGACCGCGACATCTCCGGCATGCTCATGTACGCCGGCAGGCCGTTCCGCAGCCCCCGCTTCCACGACACGACCGACCCGAAGCTCGGGTGGAACGTGACGAACGCCCCGCACCCGACCGGCACCGGCGTGGGGGCGCCGGTCATCATGTAATGGTTCCCGCCGCCGTGGTTCGGGTCTTTGTGGCAGACCGATCGCAGGATCGTCAGCTTGTCCGCGATCTTCGCCAGGTTCGGCACGACCTCCGAGAACTGGATCCCCGGGACCGACGTCTTGATCGGCTTGAACTCCCCGCGGATATCGGCCGGGGCGTCGGGCTTGGGGTCGAACGTCTCGTAATGGCTCGGGCCGCCGTCGAGCCAGATGAGGATGCAATTGACGGGGGAGGGCGAGGACTTGCCCGCGATCTTGGCCGCCTGGGCGGCGCTGGCCCGGTGCCGCAGCAGATCGACCATTCCCAGCCCCGCGAACGCCCCCACCCCAAGGCGCAACAGATCCCGCCGGGCGACTCCCTCGCAGTTTCGTTTGGGGTGGGTCATATCGTTCCGACTATCACTATCGCCGGCGGCGGCCGGGGTTGAACGCTCTGGGGCTCACATTCTGGTGTCGGACCGCTCGGAGCGGACGCTCGCAAAGCAGCACCAGCCCGTGAACACCCTCCTGGACGTCGGAATGTTGCCGCGCAACACCCGCGCCAGTTTCCGGTTGCGGACCATTCCCCGCCCCCCGACAATCCACCGCGGGCCCCCATGTTGTTCCCGTTTCGTACCGACGTCCCGCAGCGCGCTACGCCGTGGATGAACTATTTGCTCATCCTGGCCAATTTGGTCATTTCGTTGTGGGGGTGGAAGTTCCCGACGCTGGCGCAGAATTATGAGCTTTCCGCCCGCGAGCCGCACCTGCTCAACTTCCTGACGTACGGGTTCCTGCACCAGCCGGGCGTCGCAATCCAGTGGCTGTCGGTCCACCTGATCGGGAACCTGGTCGCGCTCTGGCTGTTCGGGAACAGCGTGAACGAGCGGCTCGGGCACGTGGGGTACCTGGCGTTTTACCTCGCGGGGGCGGTGTTCGCGGGGGTCGGGTGCGTGGTGTTCCCGTCGGCGCTGTCGCCGCGGGTGATCGGGGCGAGCGGGGCGGTGATGGCGGTCGTGGGGGCGTACCTGGTGCTGTTCCCCAAGAGCCAGGTGTCGCTGGCGTTCTTCCTGATCTTCACCGGCGGCGTGGTCGAGGTGCCGGCGGTCTACCTGATCTCGTTCTTCGTCACGCTGGACGTCGCGATGAGTTTGGCGGGGTCGAGCGGCGTGGCGCACATGGCGCACGCGTGGGGCGTGCTGCTCGGGTTCGGCGTGGTGATGTCGCTGTTGTCGGCCAAACTTCTGCCGGGCGACCCGTTCGACTGTCTGTCGCTCTTGCGCCGGTGGAACCGCCGGCGGGAGTATCAGCGGTTGGTGCGGCGGGGGTTTGACCCGTTCGCCAAGCCCGCAGCCCCGCGCGTGCAGACCGCCCGCGAGCGCGAGGCCGAGCGGCGGGCCCGGCGGGAGGAGTGGCGGCGGACCGAGAAGATCCGGACGCTGCGCGCGCAGGTGAACGAGGCGATCGCGCACCACAATTTGCCCCACGCGGCGATCGTGTTCATGGAGCTCAAGACGGTCGACCCGGACCAGGTGCTGTCGCGGCAGGCCCAACTCGACGTGGCCAACCAACTGGCCAGCCAGCAGTTCCACACGCAGGCCGCCGACGCGTACGAGCAGTTTTTGCGGCACTACCCGCACTTCGGCCAGATCGAGCACGTGGAGCTGATGCTCGGGTTGATTTACGCAAAGTATTTGGGGAAGGCGGACCGGGCGCGCGAGCTGTTGACGCGCGCGGTGCGGCGGCTGCACGGGGAGTCGGAGCTCCGTATGGCGCGGGAGCAGCTGGAGCGGTTGGGGGCGTGACTTTCCGGGTGCCATGCCCTCGCGAGCCGCAAACAGGGTCCATTCGTAAATCGGCGTGATCGGCTCGCGTGGGCATGCCCCAGCGGCGTTCGACTTCCAAATCGATCGCCGATCGCCCTTCACTCAAAACTTGAGCGCCGCAGGGGCATGCTCACGCGAGCCGAACACGCCATTTTTCCAAACGGCACGGTTTGCGGCTCGCGAGGGCATGGCACCCGTAGATTCACACCCCTAACCGCTCCAACTGCTCCCGCGCCATCCGAATCTCCGACTCCCCGTGCAATCTCCGCACGGCCCTCGTCAACAGCTCCCGCGCCCGGTCCGCCTTTCCGAGGTACTTCGCGTAAATCAACCCGAGCATCAGCTCCACGTGCTCGATCTGGCCGAAGTGCG
>DATHXE010000720.1:0-1567 GCA_035459845.1 Tepidisphaeraceae bacterium
GTGGGGGTGACGCAATGGCGAAGCGGCTGATCTGGGCGCTGGCGCTCGCTGCGGTGACTCCGACGCTCGGCCTGGCCGAGACGTCCACGACGTCCGCAGCGGGTCCCGCGGTCACCACGAGCTCGACGATGATCCCGACCAGTGCGGGCATGCGACCCCTTTACGTCGTCCGCGTCACTCCCGGTCGGGGCGCGCGGCTCGAAGCCGTCTGGCTGGGCGGCGGCCCGGGGCGCGCGGGGACCGTGGGCGGGTACATCCGCGCCAACGCGATACGCGGCGCCGTCGCCGGCCTCAACGGGGACTTCTTCCTGCTGGCCCGCAACGTCCCGTCCGGCAACTTGCTGATCCACAAGGGCCGCAGCTTCCTCGGCGGCACCAACCGCGGCGCCGCCGCGTTCGGCGCCGACGGCAGCGTCGACATCGTCGCCGGGAACGTGAAGGACGCCGATCTCATCCAAGAAGGGGTGCGCGAGGCGATCTCCGGCAAGCCCGTCTACGTCCACGACGGCCACGTCGGCGACCTGACGACGCTGGAGCCGTATCAACGCGACCACGCCTACCATCGCACGGCGGTCGGGCGGCTGCGGAACGGGCAGACGGCGCTCGTCGTCATCGGCGGCGCAGGCACCTCCGCCCGCCAGTTCGCGCAGGCGCTGATCGGGCTCGGCTTCGTCGAGGCGCTGGGCATGGACATCGACTCCAGCGCGAACGTCAACTGGCGCGGAACGTCCGTCAACCGGCCGGACTACCAGCGGCAGGTCCCGACCGGCATCATCGCGTTCCGCCGAGTCGGCTGAGCGGCGCCCGGCCGTGTTCGGGCGGCGCGCCTGCCGCCCGGTCGCTTCCCGAACCGGGGTCGCACGTTCGATTCCCGCCGGGGGGTCGGCGAGTCCTATTGCATAGGGTTGTTCCCGTCCATCCAGATGATGACCCGATCGAACCGGCCATCCTCGTTGATGGTGAAGAAGTTGCAGTTGTACATCGGCGTGTCCGTCCCGCCGCTCCGCAACGTCACGCGTTGCTCCGTCGCCGCTCGCCGCTCGGCGTCGTCGACGACGACGTTCGTGATCTCGTGGACCATCGCGTCCCAGCTCGCGAAGAAGTCCACGAACATCCGCCGGATCTCGTCGGCTCCGGTGAACGTGACGCCGTCCGTCTGCACGGTCAGGGTCGCATCGTCCGCGAAGTGGGACAGGACGTCGTCGACGTCCAGCCGGTCCACCGCCGCGAAGTAGGAGCGCGGCACAGAGGCCAACTCCGCCCGCACGTCGCTCGAGATCGCCTTTGCCACGCTGTCCTCCGATCCGTCGCTCACAGGGCAGGACGCAAGGGGTCGCTCGGGGAGTGCACCCGACCCCTCTTCAGCGGATAGTACGAGACCCGGCTGCTTGCAAGAAATTCCTGCAAATCGCCCGTTCCGCTGCGACCATCGCACTGCGGTCGCGCCGTTGAGCGAGGACGTCGGTGCCGGGAGAATTCTTGATGGTGACCGTCGCCAGCCGTCCGCGTCGGGACAACTCGGCGGCGACGTGGTACTCGCCGGCGGCACCAGTCAAACCAGTGGAAC
>DATHXE010000721.1:0-2929 GCA_035459845.1 Tepidisphaeraceae bacterium
GATCCGCACGACCGTCGTCGGCTCCTACCCCGTCCCCGAGTGGCTCGCGGCGCTGCCCAGCCAGCAGTCGCTGGTCGACGCGACGCGCGTCGTCTTCAAGATCCAGGAGACCGCCGGGATCGATGTCGTCGCCGACGGCGAATTGTATCGGTTCGACGTCAACCACCCCGACACCAACGGGATGATCGAGTACTTCATCCGCCCGATGAAGGGCGTGCGCAGCGCCGTCACGCGCTCGGACATCGCCGAGTTCGGGAAGATCCCCGGCATGGGCTTCCGCGCCGAGCCCGCGGGCGTGGTCGAGGGGCCGATCGACGAGGGCACGCTCAACCTCGGCCGGGATTACCGCCGCGCGCGGGCGCTGACGACGTCGCCGATGAAGTTCACGCTCACCGGCCCGCACATGCTGTGCAAGACGCTGATGGACCACCACTACAAGGACCGGGCCGCCCTGGCGATGGGCATCGGCGCCGCGCTGGCGAAGCAGGTCGCCGAGCTCGATCCGGAGGTCCTGCAGGTCGACGAGGCCAACCTCCCCGGCCACCCGGACGAGGGCGACTGGGCCGCCGACGCGATCAACCTCGTCCTCGACGCCGCCAAGAAGCCCAAGGAAAAAGGCGTCCACATCTGCTTCGGCAACTACGGCGGCCAATCGATCCAGCGCGGGCACTGGTCGAAGCTGATCGGCTTCATGAACAAGCTCCACTGCGACCACGTCGTCCTCGAGTTCGCCTTCCGCGGCTACGACGAGCTCGCGTACTTCAAGGAGCTCCGCCCCGGGATTGCGATCGGCCTGGGCGTGATCGACATCAAGGTGAACACGGTCGAGACGCCCGAGCAGGTCGCCGGCCGGATCGAGGCCGCCGCCAAGAGCCTGGGCGATCCCTCCCGCATCAAGTGGGTGCACCCCGATTGCGGGTTCTGGATGAACAAGCGGAGCATCGCGGACCGGAAGATGGAGGCGCTCGTCAAAGGCCGCGACCTCTACCTGGGGCGGCGCGCCTAGCCCACGCCGACTCCTGCGCCGCGGGCGTCAGGCCGCCCCGACGTATTTCAAAGCGGCCTTTGTCAGGGCGAGAAACTCTTTGACGTGATCCGGTCCCAGCGCGACCCACTCCTTCATCGGGCGCCCCTTTCCCGAGGGATCCCACAGCACGGCGTCCGAGAGGCGCACCGCCTTGCCGTGTGATTCGCCGTTCAACTTGAAGATCACGGCGTCGTGATGTTGGGCGATGAAGGCCTTGCCGTTCACCTTCAGGCAGGCCTTCCCGAACATCTGCCCCGACGTGACGCCGTCCTCTTTCGAGAGCGCCCGCACGAGCTTGTCAAACGCCTCAATCGCGGTCGGCATAAATCCTTCCCGCCGGTGTCGTCGAACTCCCATTCTCTGCGTTCGCGCCGGAGACCCTCTGGGTTGACAACCGCTCGCGCGTGGCCCGATCACCGCCGCGTCGGCGTGTCGTGCGCGTCCTCGTCGTCCTCCCCGAAATCGACGTCGCTGAACCGGTCGTCTTCGGGGGAATACACGCTCTCGTGGTCGTCGGCGTCCTCGTCGCGGGACGTCTCGGGGACGTCGTCGTCCGCGGCGGCGGCGCAGGCCGCGTCGTCCGTGCGGGCGAGCACGCCGAGCTCTTCCAGCGCGTACCGCGCGGCCTTCTGCTCGGCGGCCTTCTTGTTCGGGCCCCAGGCGCCGGGGAACCGCTTGCCGTCGATCGTCACCGCGACCTCGAAGCACTTGCTGTGGTCCGGGCCCTTCTCGTCCATCAGCTCGTAGATCGGCGTGGCGCCCATGGTCTTCTGGGCGTGTTGCTGCAGGACGGCCTTGAAGTTCTGCTGGTGCTCGTCGGCGGCGATCGCGTCGATCTTCGGGTTCATCGTCCGCAGGATGTAGGTCTTGGCGACCTCGAACCCGCCGTCGAGGTACAGGGCGGCGACGATCGACTCGTAGACGGCGGCGGCGAGCGAGTGGGGCAGCGCATCCCGCGCGTTGATGCCCTTGCCGGTGATCAGCAGTTCGGTCAGCCCGGTCTCGACGGAAATCTCCGCGCACGTCTTCCGCGACACGACGGCCGACTTCACCTTGGTCAGGTCGCCCTCGAGGTATTCCGGGAAGCGCTGGTAGAGCGCATGGCAGACGACCAGGTCGAGGACGGCGTCGCCGAGGAACTCCATCCGCTCGTTGGAGAGCAGGCGGGTGTTGGCGATCGAGGCGTGGGTGAGCGACTCGGTGAGCAGGGCCGGGTTGGCGAACGTGTATTGCAGGATGGCCTGGGCTTTGTCGCGGAGCTCTGGGGTCACGGGTGCGGTTCCTGGTGGTTGGGAACGGCCGGGCCGGACGCGCGAAAGCGCGTGACGCGGAGGGGCGCGTATGGGGACCGGCCGAGAGAATGGAGGGATCCCCCCAGGGGAACCGGACGCCGCGGGCGGATCAGACTAAACCCGGGTCTCGACGATCAGCGTCAGGCGGGGCTGATCGGCGAGGCGCGGATTCGGGGAGACGGGCGGTGTCGGGTGACCAAACCCAGCCAGGCGCAAGACCGATAACCACGTGCGCGCGACCCGCGCGGCGCGTCGGGGGACGCGCGGCCGGCCGTTCGAACGGCACGGAGATAGTAAGCGGGCGACGAACCCATGTCGCCCGAGACCTCACCAGCCCCGTCTGCCCCGAAATTAGCGGTGGAATGTAAGCGTGTCAACGTTTGTGCTTGTGGGCGGAGTCGGGAGGGCGAGATTCCGTCCGAGCCGCGGGGGCCTACCGCGCGAATCATCGGAACTGCTCGGACGGAGCCTTGCCCTCCCAAAATGGATGCGCGCACGGATCACTGGTAACCCCGCCCGGGTTCGGGTAGGATCGGCGGTCCGCGCGAGGACGAACCGGCACCGGGCCACCGCGGGAATGGGTAAGCGGTGGCTGCCCAACAGGTTAGAG
>DATHXE010000722.1:0-2909 GCA_035459845.1 Tepidisphaeraceae bacterium
GGCCACGGCGCGCCGGCCGGTCGCCTCGACCTGCGCCACCACCTCGGCCAGCTGGGAGCCGGTGCGGGACGACACGACGACGTCGGCCCCGGCCTCGGCGAGCGCGCGGGCGATGACCTTGCCCAGGCCCTTGCCGCCGCCGGTGACGAGGGCGCGGCGGCCGGTGAGTTTGAACAGGTCGAGCACGGTGGGCTGGGGCATGGCGGGTGATCCTAAACAGAATCCGCCACAGAGTCACAGAGACACAGAGTCAAAACCAGAGAGGATCGAAAGAGAGATGTTCCTCTGTTCCGATCCTCTGTGTCTCTGTGCCTCTGTGGCGAATTGATCGCGCGGCGAGCCCTACGCGACGATCTCCTTCACCAAATGCCCGTGCACGTCGGTGAGGCGGAAGTCGCGGCCGGCGTAGCGGTAGGTGAATCGCTCGTGGTCGAAGCCGAGGAGGTGGAGCATGGTGGCGTGAAGGTCGTGGACGTGGACGGGCTTGTCGACGGCGCGGAAGCCGAAGTCGTCGGTGGCGCCGTGGGCGTACCCGCCCATGGCGCCGCCGCCGGCGAGCCACATGGAGAAGCCGTAGTGGTTGTGGTCGCGGCCGTTGATTTTGCCGGCGTTGGCGCCGGGGGTGGGGAGCTCGACGACGGGGGTGCGGCCGAACTCGCCGCCCCAGATGACGAGGGTGTCTTCGAGCATGCCGCGGGATTTCAGATCGCGCAACAAAGCGCCGATGGCCTGGTCGCACTGGCCGGCGAGGCGGCGGTGGCCCTTCTCGATGTCGTCGTGGTTGTCCCAGGGTTGGCCTTCGCCGTGCCAGACCTGGACGTAGCGGACGCCGCGCTCGATCAGGCGGCGGGCGATCAGGATCTGGCGGGCCTGGACGGACTTGTCGATGCCGTACATCTCGCGGATGTGCTCGGGCTCCTTGGAGACGTCGAAGGCGTCGGTGGCCTCCATCTGCATGCGGTAGGCGAGCTCGAAGGATTGGATGCGGGCCTCGAGCTGGGCGTCCTTCTGGCGCTCTTCGAGGTGCTTCGTGTTCAGCTTATTGAGCAGGTCGAGCTGGCGGCGCTGCTGGGTCTTGTCGGTGTAGCGGTTGCGGACGTGCTCGATCAGCTTTTCGATGTCGGTGTGCTTGGTGTCGACGTAGGTGCCCTGGTAGATGCCGGGAAGGAAGCCGGCCTGCCAGTTCTGGGATTCCTGGATGGGGTAGCCGCCGGGGCACATGACGACGAAGCCGGGGAGGTTCTGGTTTTCGGTGCCCAGGCCGTAGGTGACCCAGGAGCCCATGGAGGGGCGGACGAGGCGGGCCTCGCCGCAGTTCATGAGGAGCAGCGACGGCTCGTGGTTGGGGACCTCGGCGCGCATCGAGCGGATGACGCAGAGGTCGTCGGCGGACTGGGCGGTGTGGTGGAAGAGCTCGGAGACCTCAAGGCCGGACTGGCCGTAGCGGCTGAACTTGAACGGCGAGCCGAGTCCGGCGCCGGTGCGGCGCTCGGTCTTGAGGTCGAGGGGGATGGGCTTGCCGTGGTACTTGGTGAGCTCGGGCTTGGGGTCGAAGGTGTCGACCTGGGAGGGGCCGCCGTTCATGAAGAGGTGGATGACGCGCTTAGCCTTGGGGGCGTAGTGGGGGCCGCGCGGGAGGAGCGGGTTGACGGCGGAGATGGGGGCTTGCGACGACGGCGCGGCGGCGAGGGCGCCGGTTTGGCGCAGGAGGTCGCCGAGCGCGACGGCGCCGAAGCCCATGCCGAGGCGCGAGAGCATCTGGCGGCGGGTGAGGAAGCGGTCGGCGAGGCGGGGGTTGTGGTCGTAGATACTCATGTCAGTCTCGATCTATCCTGAGGTACTCCGAAGGATCTGGCCGGCAGCTCCTGGCCGCTTCGACGTTGTCAGCAGTCACTGACGCTCGAACTAGTTCCTTCGCTGCGCTCAGGATGACGGTAGGCGTGCACCGCGGGGCGGAACGCGCGTCAATCCACAAACACGAACTCGTTCGTCAGCAAAAGCACCTGCGCCAGCTTCTCCCACGGGGTCAGGCCCTTCAGGGTCGTCGCGGTGGATTTTTCGGGGCCGCCGAAGTCTTTCTGGGAGTTCCACTCGACGGTGTCGTCGCCGCCGGCGGCTTGTTCGGGGATCGAGCGCATCTTGAGGGTGACGGCCCAGGCGAAGGAGTCGGTGTTGTCGGACTCGCGGCAGTCGACGACGAAGTCGATCGTGTCGCCCTTTTTGACGGCGACGGACTCGAGCCTGGTTTCGGCAGCGTTGTTGTGGACGGTGAGGGAGGCGAGCTCGCCGGCGCGGGAGGAGACGATACGGCCGCGGACGCCGTCGCCGGCTAGGGCGGGGTGGGCGAGGGTGCCGGTGACGGTGACTTGGCCGTCGGTTTGGGCGGTCCAGCGGCGGATGACGGCGTGGTCGGCGTCGCGGCCGGCGTGACCGCCGTTGGCGGTGAGGAGGGCGAACTGGAGGGCCTTGTCGGGGCGTTTGGCGCTGCCGGCCCAGGTGCTGCCGTCGAAGTGGGGGAATTTGGCGAACTTGGCGACACGCTGGGTTTTGGCGTCGTACGTGCCGTAGCCGTACTGCCAAGCGGGGCCGACGGCGATGGTTTCTTCGGGGGCGGCTTCGGAGGTGACGAAGGCCTTAGCGAGGGCGAGTTCGTCGAGGCTGGGGTCGCGGGAGAGCGCCTGGCGGTACATCGTGCGGACGCGCGCGTCGGCGTCGGTCTGCGGCGCGGTGCGCGCGGCGAGGGCCTTGGCTTGTTCGACGACGAACGGGCTGTTCATCATGAACAGCGCCTGCTGGGGCACCGTGTTCTCGAACCGCAACGGGGCGTGCTGGTCGGGGCTGGCGAAGTCGAACGCGCGGAACATGTTCGGCAGGTTCTGGCGGTCGATGAAGCCGTAGATCGTGCGCCG
>DATHXE010000723.1:0-3479 GCA_035459845.1 Tepidisphaeraceae bacterium
CCCTCCCGTTCCCCTCAAGCTCCCCCGCGACCGGCGACTCCCCTGTCAACGTCTTCACGCGCCGATTCCAGTTCCCCGGCGATCGCGAAATGGTCCGCGACCGCAGCGCCAAGATGGCGCTGACGCTCCTCCGCTTTGCGCTCCTGCACAAACCCCTTCCGTTCTGACAAACCCCCCGAAAGCCCACGGAGCTTGCTCCGTGGGTTGGATCCCTCGCCGCTGTCACTTAGGCAGTCCCCACCCCTCCCCTGCATCTTTGGCAGGAAATCCCGCCCCTCATCCCAAATCTTCTCGCTCCATAAACTCCGTCGCTCAAACGACTTCCACCACTCCCGTCTCGCCCTCCCCTACGGCACACCCCTTGTTATTGCACTCCCGCCCGGTTCGCCGGGCGCGCCGTTTCCCCCGCGCCACGATGGTTATGGTCAACATCACGACCCACAACCGCCTCAACGTCCTCCTGGCCCACGACCAGGACGCCGTCCCGTCGCGCGGCGACCTCGGCACCGCCTGGACCGACATGGTCCGCCGGCTGCTCGAGCCCCAAGGCGTCAACACCGTCGCCGCCCGTTCCGGCCGCGAGGCCCTCGACCTCATCGGCTCCACCCAGATCCACGTCGCCATCCTCGACCAGACCATGCCCCAACTCGGCGGCATGCAGGTCATCAAGTTGATGCGCGAGCTCCCCGCGGCCCCCCCCGCCATCCTCCTGGCCAACCACCTCACCGACCACCTGCTCCACGAAGCCCTCGGCATGCGCGTCTTCTCCGTCCTCTCCAAGCCCGTCGACCTGAACACGCTGCTCGACGCGCTGGCCCGGGTGATGCGCCGCCACTACGCCTCCAGGTGGCCCCAGGAACCCCCGCACCATTGAAGTGTGCGAACATCGAACATCCAACACTAAACGTCGAACATCCGAACTGAACCCCGAACCCTGAACCCTGATTTCCATCACACGAAGGAGTGAACCAATGGCGAAGCTGCGTCCGCTCGGAGATAAAATTCTGGTCCGTCGAGTCGAGGCCGAGACCAAGACCAAGTCCGGCATCGTGCTGCCCGACACGGCCAAGGAAAAGCCCCGCCGCGGGAAGATCGTCGCCGTCGGCGACGGCCGCCGCCTCGAGAACGGCGAGCGCGCCCCGTTCTCCGTCAAGAAGGGCGACGAGGTCATCTTCGCCTCCTACGCCGGCACCGAGATCAAGATCGACAACGAAGAGGTCCTGATCCTGTCCGAGGACGACGTCCTCGCGATCGTCGAGTAACCGTCGCGCCAACCGGGCCCTTCTTAAGCATTAATCGTTAATCGTTAGCCACGCGTAACGATTAACGATTAATACGTAAAAACAGAATTACCAACGGAGATCGAACACATGGCCGCTAAAAAAATCGCTTTCGACCAGGAGGCCCGCGAGGCCATCAAGCGCGGGGTGCAGAAGCTCGCCCGCGCGGTCAAGGTCACGCTCGGGCCGTCCGGGCGTAACGTCGTCCTCGAAAAGTCCTTCGGCTCGCCCACCGTCACCAAGGACGGCGTGACCGTCGCCAAGGAGATCGAGCTCGACGACGCCTACGAGAACATGGGCGCCCAGATGGTCAAGGAGGTCGCCTCCAAGACCAGCACCGTCGCCGGCGACGGCACGACCACCGCCACCGTCTACGCCGAGGCCATCTACACCGAGGGCCTCCGCAACGTCACCGCCGGCGCGAACAGCACGCAGATCCAGCGCGGCATCAACCTCGCCGTCGAGGCCATCGTCGCCGAGCTCAAGGTCATGTCGAAGAAGGTCACCTCCTCCAAGGAAGTGGCCCAGGTCGGCACCAGCTCCGCCAACCAGGACAGCCAGATCGGCCAGATGATCGCCGACGCGATGGACAAGGTCGGCAAGGACGGCGTCATCACCGTCGAGGAGGGCAAGAGCCTCGACACGCGCGTCGAGCTCGTCGAGGGCATGCAGTTCGACAAGGGCTACCTCAGCCCGCACTTCGTGACCGACCCGACCACGATGACCGCCGTCCTCGAGGACGCGTACATCCTGATCCACGAGAAGAAGATCAGCAGCGCCCGCGACCTGGTCCCGTTGCTCAGCAAGGTCGCCGAGCAGGGCAAGCCGATCCTCCTGATCGCCGAAGAAGTCGAGGGCGAAGCCCTGGCGACGCTGGTGGTCAACAAGCTCCGCGGCACGATCCGCGTGGTGGCCGTCAAGGCCCCGGGCTTCGGCGACCGCCGCAAGGCCATGCTCGAGGACATCGCGATCATCACCGGCGGCACGGCGATCTTCGAAGAGCTGGGCATCAAGCTCGAGGGCGTCGAGCTCTCGCACCTGGGCCGGGCCAAGAAGGTCACGGTCGACAAGGACAACACGACGGTCATCGAGGGCGCCGGTAGCGACAAGGCCATCAAGGGCCGGATCGAGCAGCTCAAGCAGGAGATCGACCGCACGACCTCCGACTACGACCGCGAGAAGCTCCAGGAGCGCCTGGCCAAGCTCGCCGGCGGCGTCGCCCAGATCCAGGTCGGGGCGGCCACCGAGGTCGCGATGAAGGAGAAGAAGGCCCGCGTCGAGGACGCCCTTCATGCCTGCCGCGCCGCGGTCGAAGAGGGCATCCTGCCGGGTGGCGGCGTCGCCGTCATCCGCGCCGCCGCCCGCACGCTCGACAAGGCCGGCAAGAACGCCGCCAACGAGGACCAGAAGATCGGCGTCGAGATCGTCCGCCGGGCCATCGAGGCCCCGATCAAGCAGATCTCCGAGAACGCCGGCGTGAACGGCGCCGTGGTCGCCCAGAAGGTCAAGGAGTCGGACCAGGTCAACTTCGGCTACAACGCCCTGACCCACGAGTACGGCGACCTCATGAAGATGGGCGTCATCGTCCCGACCAAGGTCGAGCGGTCGGCGCTGGAGAATGCCGCGAGCATCGCGAGCCTCCTCCTGACGACCGAAGCGGTCATCTCCGACCTCAAGGAAGAGAAGGAACCCGCGGGCGCCGGTGCCGGTGGTGGGATGTACTAGTCCCGTTTCAGTTACCTCGAAACCAACGAAAGCCCACGGTGCTTGCACCGTGGGTTTTCTCGTTTTCGAGACCAGCGAGTCCTTGTGCAGAACCCATGCAACAAGTTGCATGGGCTTTCGCGGACAGTCATGCTGTTTGCAATGGACGTCGCAGAGGAACCATGGAACGACTGGTACCACTGCATGGGAAACACGTACGGCACATGGTTACCCGGAGATCCCAGAGGCTTCCGCACGCGCCACCACGACGGGCACGTCGAAGGGGATTACAAGTCACCCCCGATCAAAGGTCGCTACGACGAGCGCCACCGCAAGGCACGCGATTTCCAGAAGCGTCCGAGCGTCTACCTGACCATTGCGCAGCGCAGGCGCGCGTCGGAGGAAATGGTCGGATCGCTTTTGCGCCGCAAGTTGGAGCTCATCGTCATGAGCGTCGACCGCGTCCACTTCCACGCGCTGTGCCGGTTCCCCGAC
>DATHXE010000724.1:0-1528 GCA_035459845.1 Tepidisphaeraceae bacterium
TCGTTCTTCTCGGCGGTGATGCTGAGCGTCTGGTTTTCGAGGGTGATGTCGACCTCGTCCTTCTTGAAGCCGGGGAGGTCGGCCTCGACGTAGAGGTGGTCGTTGTCCTCGCGGATGTCGACGCCGTACGGGCCGACCATCGCCGGGCCGCCGCCGTTGGCGTTGGTCTCACGACCGCCGAACCAGCGGCTCAAGGCGTGGTCGAACTCGCGGCTGACGGCGTCGAAGGGGTCGACGAACCCGCGGTGAACTCGAGTGGGCAGTGCCATAATGGTACCTCCTGTCGGAATGAAGACTTTGGTGATGAACCGATGACTTTTAACGTGATTATTACGGTGTACGGCGCATATTGCTTCGGGCCGTACGATGTATTTTGGCTCCGTAAACCCGAGCGATTCTGAACGGTCGGGGCTGCCACGTCGGGCGGCCCTTTCCGATCGGCGATCGCACGTTAGAGTGGTAGAACAAGCGCCGTGCCAGCCCCTGCGGGCGGCGGCGGGTCGTCGCAAATGCCCGTAGCTCGGACACTTGCGGCGCGGCGATCGGCGAAGCCGTTTTCGCCGTTTTCCAGTGTGTTTCTGCCTTTTTTGCAGTCGGTGTCGAGATGGCAGTCGAGGCGAATTCGCGGCCCCAACTTCTGGTCGTTCTCGGGCCCACGGCGTCGGGGAAGAGCGACCTGGCGATGGCGCTGGCCCGGCGGTGGGGGGCGGAGATCTTGAGCGTCGACTCGATGCAGGTGTACCGGGGGATGGACGTGGGGACGGCCAAGCCGACGGTGGCCGAGCGCGCGGAGATAACGCATCACGCGATCGACGTGGTGGGGCCGACGGAGCCGTTCACGGTGGCGCGGTTCGTGGAGTTGGCGGACGGGGTGATCGCGGACGCGGCGCGGCGGGGCGTGCGAGTGATCGCGACGGGCGGGACGCCGTTGTACTACAAGGCGCTGTTCGAGGGGCTGTTCGAGGGGCCGCCGGCGGACGAGGCGGTGCGCGAGCGGCTGCGGCTCGTTCCGGGCGAGGAGTTGCACGCGCGGCTGCGCGCGGTGGACGCGGAGGCGGCGACGCGCATCCACGCGAACGACACCAAGCGGGTGATTCGCGCGATGGAGGTGTTCGAGCTGACCGGGCGGCCGATTAGCTCGTTCCAGACGGAATGGGCGGAGGCCGAGCAGGGGGTGAAGCTTCGGCACGCGGCGACGTGGGTCGGGTTGAGCTGGGACAAGGAGCAGATTAACCGGCGGATCAACGCGCGGGTGAAGCGGATGATCGAGGCGGGGTGGGTCGAGGAGACGCGCGGGCTGCTGGAAACGTACGGCGAGTTCTCGCAGACGGCCGCCGAGGCGACGGGGTACGCCGAACTGATCGCGCACGCGCGCGGGCGGATGAAGCTCGACGACGCGATCGAGCAGATCAAGATCGGCACGCGGCAACTGGCGCGGCGGCAGATGAAGTGGTTCCGGCGGTGGGGGCGGGTACGGTGGTTGGAGGGGAGCAGGGGGGTGGAGGAACTGGTGGGGGAGGTGGAGGGG
>DATHXE010000725.1:0-2811 GCA_035459845.1 Tepidisphaeraceae bacterium
CGGTGATCCGTTGGACATGCTCCACCAGTACGCCACTGGCGCCATTCCCTGTTACCTCGCCGACGACCGCCCGGACGTCGGCTGGGTCAAGTACACCCACCGCGGCATCCAGGACCTCGCCAGGATCGCCTTCCCGCGCAAGGAAAAACGCTACATCTTCCACGACAAGTTCACCGTCCGGTACGACACCGCCTTCGAAGACGTCCTCCGCGGCTGCGCCGAGCCCCGCGGCGGGCGCACCTGGCTCGAAGGGGCCGTCTTCGACGGCTACCTGGCGCTCCACCGCATGGGCTTCGCCCACAGCTTCGAAGCCTGGTGCGGCGACCAACTCGCCGGCGGCTGCCTGTCCCTCCAGATCGGCGCCTACATCACGTGCGACACGATGTTCCACCACGTCTCCAACGCCTCCAAGGCCGCCTACGGGCAGACCCTGGTCCGCCTGAAGGAGCGCGGCTTCGAGTGGGTCGACACCAACTGCGTCGCCGACCACCACGTGAACTACGGCGAAGAGTGGGTCCCCCAGTGGCGGTTCGAGCGAATGCTCCGCGCCGCGATGAACCGGCGCGTCACGATCACCGACGACACGCCCGGCCCGCCCCTGCCGGCGTCGATCCGCCTCCGCCTGCCGATCGAGCGCGCCATCGGCGCGATCGGACGACGGCTCGGGATCGCCGCCGCGCCTGAATGGCGCGGCTCCCCGGACGACGCGTACCCGAGCGATCGTGGCGCGAACGCACAGTAGCGAGCGATAGGCGCAGCCGGGCGCTCCACAGTGGGGCAGACCTTCTTGTCTGCCTGAGCGGACGAGCGGGGGCATTCTTGCCCCCCGAGGCCGCTCATCGGTCTCGCCCCAGATAACCCGATCACCCCGCGTACTACCCCCTCGCGTCCCGCGCCCGCTCCGCGACCTCCTTCGCCTCCCGCGCGGCCTCACTCGCCTCCTCCGCCTTCCCGTGCGCCGACCGCGCCGCCTGCTCCGCGTTTTCCGCCTTATGGTCGGCGCGCTCGGCCCGCCCGTGCGCCGCGTGCGACCGCGCCTCCGCCCG
Organism: Tepidisphaeraceae bacterium; assembly: GCA_035459845.1. Classification (GTDB taxonomy): domain Bacteria; phylum Planctomycetota; class Phycisphaerae; order Tepidisphaerales; family Tepidisphaeraceae; genus DASPKW01. The sequence continues at coordinate 1,047 of DATHXE010000725.1, forward strand.
CACCTTCACCCGCTCGAATTCCTCGTGCAGCTCGGCCATCTCCCGGTCGCTCATCTCCTCCAGATTCACCAGCCGCGTCCGCGCCCCCTTCACCGCCCGCAGCAACTCGTCCAGCTTCAAATGGATCGCCTTCGCGTCCCGATTCTGCGTGTTCTGGATCAGGAACACCATCAGGAACGTGACGATCGTCGTCCCCGTGTTGATCACCAGCTGCCACGTGTCTGTGAAGTGAAAGATCGGCCCGCTTACCGCCCACAGGACGATGATCAGCACCGCGAGCAGGAACGCCCACGGCCGCCCGACCGCGTTCGCCGACTTGACCGCGAAATGGTGGAACCAGTCCCCCGACCCGTGTGCCCCGTTGGCACTCTGGCCGTTCGTATCGTGTGGGGCGTTGTGCATAGCCGCATTCCTCCTGCCCCGTTTGCGCTGTAGCTGCAACGGCTGTGCCGGGCGTCGCAAGGGCGTCCCGGTAGCCGGGAGCCGAGCCCATCGGTAGGATGGAGGTCCATCTCTCACTCGCATCGCGCACCGATCTTCGGAGGAACCCGCATGCCCGCCCCGCTCAACCGCCGCGACTTCCTGAAGTTCTCCAGCACCGCCGCCGCGACCCTCGCCGCATCTGCCGCGCTCGCGCCCCACGTCTACGGCACCGACGCCAAGCCGATCCGCGTCGGCCTGATCGGCTCGGGCTGGTACGGCAAGTGCGACCTGTTCCGCCTGATCCAGGTGTCGCCGGTCGAGGTCGTGTCGCTGTCGGACCCCGACAAGAAGATGGTCGATGCCGCCGCCGAGCTCACCGCCACGCGCCAGAAGAACGGCAAGAAGCCCCGCACTTACTCCGACTACCGCGAGCAGGTTAAGGAGAAGGACATCGAGCTCGCGATCGTCGGCACGCCCGACCACTGGCACGCGCTCAGCGCCATCGACGCCATGCACGCCGGGGCGGACCTCTACCTCCAAAAGCCCATCTCCGTAGACGTCCTCGAGGGCAAGGCCATCCTCGACACGGCCCGCAAGCTCAACCGCGTCGTCCAGATCGGCACCCAGCGCCGCTCCACACCGCACCTGGCCGAGGCCAAGAAGGAGTTCTGCGACTCCGGCCGCCTGGGCAAGATCGGGATGGTCGAGATCTACTGTTATTACAAGATGCGGGCGCGGGACACCGCCGAGCAGGCCCCCGACGCCGCCCCGCCCGAGGGGTTCGATTACGAGATGTGGACCGGCCCCGCCCCGATGCGTCCGTACAACAAGCTCGTCCACCCGCGCCGCTGGCGCGCCTTCATGGAGTACGGCAACGGCATCGTCGGCGACATGTGCGTCCACATGCTCGACATGGTCCGCTGGATGCTCAACCTCGGTTGGCCCAAATCCGTCGACTCGACCGGCGGCATCCTGGTCGACAAGGCCAGCCGCGCCAACATCTCCGACACCCAGGCCGCCACGTTCAACTTCGACGGCCTCCCCGTCATCTGGCAGCACCGCACGTGGGGCGACACCCCGCCCGGCATGGGCGGCGACTCCGCCAAGCCCCCGTACCCCCGCTTCCCCTGGGGCGCCACCATCTACGGCGACGCCGGCACCCTCGAGGCCAGCGTCATGGGCTACACCTTCAAGCCCGCCGGCAAGGGCGACGTCGTCCACAAGGACGTCAAGTTCGAGCTCGAAGAGTACCCCGAGGACAAGACCGAAAAGGACCTCGAGAAACACGTCGCCCCCGCGATCCGCGGCCACATGAAGGACCTCCTCGCCTGCCGCGAGCAGC
>DATHXE010000726.1:0-2013 GCA_035459845.1 Tepidisphaeraceae bacterium
GGCACGGGCGGCACCGGCGGGGTCGCAGTGCCAAACAGCCCGGCGACCGAAAACGCCGTCTGCCACGCCGAGCCCCCCTCCGCGCACACCAGGTCGTTCGCCGCCAGCCGGTTCGACCGCGCCAGCTCGCGCAGCTGGTCGAACGACACCGGCCCCACCGCCCTGCCCTGATCCACGTAATACCACGACGCGTCGGCCATGGGTCGCACTCCTTCGGACGCGAGCGATTTCGCTCGCGGCGACCCAATTCCACCCGCTCACGTCGGCGGAATCAACTCGTCGCCACGGCTCGGGAGGGCGAGGCTCCGTCCGAGCCGTTCGAATCGCCGCGGGACACACGGAGCCACAGAGAGCGCCGGATCGCCGCAACGCGACGCGTTGTGCGGACGCGCCGGAACCTCGGGTGCCATGCTCAGACCCGCCCCGAAATGACTCGGCTCGCGAAATCGCGAAGGGCGGGGATGAGCATGCCGAGCACCAAAAGGCCGTCGACCGCCCACATGCTCATTCCCGCCGCCCGCGCAATCGCGCATCCCGATCCACATGCCGGCGGGCCTGAGCATGGCACCCGATCTCCCCACCCCTTTGAACGCCCGCAACTTGCCGCGATACTCCTACTGACCGCGTACCGCGCCTCGCCCCACTTCCGGAAACGAACACGCCCATGACCACCCCCCAACTCTCCCGCCGCACCGTCCTCGGTGCACTCGGCGCCTCCGCCCTCCTCCCCGCCCTCCTCCCCGCCCTCACCCGCGCCGCCGATACCGCGACGGCGACCGCCGACGCCTGGCCCGAGTTCCGCGGCCCCACCGCCATGGGCCTTTCGAGCGCCAAGGCCGTCCCCACGCAATGGTCCGCCGACCAACACCTCGCCTGGAAGTCGCCCCTCCCCGGCCAGGGCTGGTCCTCCCCCGTCGTCGCGAGCGGCAAGGTCTACCTGACCGCCGCCGTCCGCGACAAAGGCGTCTCCCTCGGCGCCGCCTGCCTCGACCTCGCCACCGGCAAGGTCCTCTGGGACACCCCCGTCTTCCAGCCCCCGGCCCAGCAGGTCGCCGTGATGCACCGCAAGAACACCCTCGCCAGCCCCACGCCCGTCGTCACCGCCGACCGCCTCTTCGTCCACTTCGGCCACATGGGCTCCGCCGCCCTCGACCTCGCCGGCAAGATCGTCTGGAAACAGTCCGACCTCGCCTACCCGCCCACCCACGGCAACGGCAGCTCGCCCGTCCTCGCGGCCGGCGGCGTCGTGTTCAGCGCCGACGCCCAGTCCGACCCCTTCCTCGCCTCGCTCGACCAAGCCACCGGCAAAGTCAAGTGGAAGACCGCCCGCCGCGGCGGCGCGGCCAAGAGCAAGTTCTCCTTCGCCACTCCCCTGCTCGTCACCGTCGGTGACCGCCAACAACTGATCAGCCCCGCCAGCGGCTACGTCGCCGCCTACGACCCCGTCACCGGCGCCGAGATCTGGCGCGTCGAGTACGGCGCCGGCTACTCCGTCGTCCCCCGCCCCGCCTTCGCCCACGGCCTGGTCTTCGCCTGCAGCGGCTTCGACCGCGCCACGCTCTACGCGATCAAAGCAGACGGCGCGAAGGGCGACGTCACCGGATCCCACGTCGCCTGGCGACTCACCAAGAACGCCCCGCTCACCCCCTCGCCCCTCGTCGTCGGCGACGAGCTCTACGTCGTCTCCGACAACGGCTTCGCCACCTGCTGCGACGCCAAGACCGGCGCCGTCCACTGGTCCCAGCGCCTCGGCGGCAACTTCTCCGCCTCCCCCGTCGCCGCCGCCGGCCACGTCTACTTCCAATCCGAACAAGGCGTCGGCCACGTCGTCAAGGCCGCCAAGACGTTCACGCCCGTCGCCGAGAACGACCTCAAGGAGCGCACGCTCGCCAGCTACGCCGTGATCGAAGGCGGACTGCTCATTCGCACGGAAAGCGGCTTGGTCCGCGTGAAGGCGTAGAGTCACGGGGCGGGCGGAATGACGAATGTCGAAACCGGAATCACGAATCAATG
>DATHXE010000727.1:0-1533 GCA_035459845.1 Tepidisphaeraceae bacterium
CTTGCGGCCCACGCGCAGAAGATCGGGGCGTTCGCGATCTCCGCGCTGGCGCCCACGCATTTCAAGCCGCGGTCGCTGGACGTGCTGATCGCGTGGTGCGCGGAGATCGCCGCCGCCGCGCCGGGGACGCCGTTCTACTACTACGACATCCCCTCGCTCACGGGCGTGACGTTCGCGACCGCGGACCTGCTCGCCACCGCCGGCGGCCGCATTCCGACGCTCGCGGGGGCGAAGTTCACGAACCCGGACCTGGCCGCGTACCAACGGTGCAACCACGTTGCGGGCGGGCGGTTCGACGTGCCGTGGGGTGTGGACGAATACCTGCTGGCCGCGCTGGCGCTGGGCGCGACGGGCGCCGTCGGCAGCACGTACAACTTCGCCGCGCCGTTGTACCTCCGCCTGATTGACGCGATGCGCCGGGGCGACCTGGTCGCGGCGCGCGCGGAGCAGTACCGGGCCGTTCAACTCGTCGACGTGCTCGCCGGTTTCGGCTACATGGCGGCAGCCAAGGCGACGATGGGATTCCTTGGGGTCGACGTGGGCACACCGCGCCTCCCGCACACGGCGCTGAGCTCCGAAGAGACGGGCCGCCTCCGCACCGCGCTCGACGCGCTCGGATTCTTCGATTGGGTCGGGGCGAGCCCACGGTGATCGTATCGGTTCCCGCGTGCGAATCGGGCGAAGCCGCAAGCCGCGGGAGACCTCTGGACCGCACGCCGATACAATTCGCGTTCGACACGACCCACGAGGACCGATGACCCGCATCCCCCTGCTGCTGCCGGCGCTGTTAAGCCTGTCCTGCGTCTCCCCGGACGCCAGCGGTCAGCTCCGCCGCATGCCGTACAACAATCCGGGCCTGAATGTCGACCTCGGCGTCGGCCTGTGGGCCTGGCCGCTCCCGATGGACTACGACAACGACGGCGACCTGGACCTCGTGGTCAGTTGCCCCGACAAGCCTTACAACGGGACCTACCTTTTCGAGAACCCGGGCAAGGGGAACAAGGAGAAGCTCCCCGTCTTCAAACCCGCGGTGCGCGTGGGCAAGGGGTACACGAACATCCAGGTCAGCTTCGTGGACGGCAAGCCGCGCGTGCTCGTGCCCGGGTCGGAGATTACGGACTTCCGCTCGACCAGCGGCCGGCGTGAGAACGGCTTTACCACCCTCGAGAAGATCTACCCCACGCCGTTCGTCCACAAGCACAAGGTTCAGCGGAAGATTCGCGCAAACCAGTGGCGGTACGTCGACTACGACGGCGACGGTAAGGTCGATCTCGTGGTCGGCGTCGAAGACTGGGAGCAGTACGGGTGGGACAACGCTTACGACGCGACCGGCCGGTGGAAGAACGAGCCACTGCACGGCTATGTCTACCTCCTTCGCAATAGCGGCGGCGACGACAAGCCGAGGTACGAAGACGCGGTCCGCCTGACCGCCGGGGGTACGGACATCGACGGGTTCGGCATGCCCTCGCCGACGTTCGCCGACTTCGACGGTGATGGCGATCTCGATCTGATCTGCGGTGAGTTTCTCGACGG
>DATHXE010000728.1:0-11919 GCA_035459845.1 Tepidisphaeraceae bacterium
TCCGTCGCCCTCGCCGGCCTGCTCTCCCAATCCGCTACCGCCGCCCCGCTCAGCACTCAGGACTCGGCACTCAGGACTCCCACCTTCGCCCCCCGCGCCAAGCGCGTCATCTTCCTCTTCCTCAACGGCGGCCCCTCCCACGTCGACACGTTCGACCCCAAACCGCTCCTCTCGAAATACGAGGGCACCCAGCCGATCGGCAAACTTTACCGCCAGCCCAAGGGCTCCGGCTTCATGCCGTCTCCGTTCAAGTTCGCCAAACACGGCCAGTCCGGCATCGACGTCTCGGAATCGCTCCCCCACCTCGCCCGCATCATCGACGACTGCTGCGTCGTCAAATCGATGCACACGGCCGTGCCGAACCACGAGCCCGCGCTGCTCATGATGCACACCGGCAACCTCCAGCCGATCCGCCCGTCGCTCGGCTCCTGGCTGCTCTACGGCCTCGGTTCCGAAAACCAGAATCTGCCGGGCTATGTCGTCTTGCGCCCCACGCCGCGCATCGTGGTCGGGCCCGCGCTCTGGAGCAACAGCTTCCTCCCCGCCCAGTACCAGGCCGCCAGCGTCATCACGGCCGACATGGCCGTCGACAAGCTCCTCGCCAACATCAAGAACCCCGCGCTCTCGCGCGACCAGCAGCGCGAGCAGCTCGACCTCGTCGCCGCGCTGAACGACGAGCACCTCAAGCAGCGCGCCGGCGACGCCGAGCTGGACGCGCAGGTGCGCACGATGGAAACCGCCTTCCGCATGCAGGCCGAGGCCGCCGACGCGTTCGACATCTCGCGCGAGACCGAGGCGACCCGCACCGCCTATGGCCCCACGCCCTTCGGCCGATCCTGCCTCCTCGCCCGCCGGCTGAGCGAGTCGGGCGTCCGCTTCGTCACCGTCTATTACACCACCGGCGACAACCAGCCCTGGGACACGCACGCCAACCACAACGAGCGGCACAAGAAGCTCTGCCTCGACGGCGACCGCGCCGCCGCCGCGCTCATTTCCGACCTCAAGGCGCGGGGCCTCCTCGACGACACGCTCGTGATCGTCGGCGGCGAGTTCGGGCGCACGCCCTACGCCGAAAACAAAGACGCCGCCAAGGCCGGCCGCGACCACCACCACACCGCCTTCACCACGCTCCTCGCCGGCGGCGGCGTCAAGGGCGGCCTCGCGTTCGGCGAGACCGACGAACTCGGCATGAACGCGGTCAAAGACCGCGTCCACGTCCACGACCTCCACGCGACCATCCTCCACCTCCTCGGCTTAAACCACGAAAAGCTCACCTTCCGCTACGCGGGGAGGGACTTCAGACTCACGGACGTGCACGGAAATGTCGTGAAAGGCATTCTCGCCTGACCCGACCGCTTGCGGGTTAGCGGGCCGACGCCGCCGCGAAAACCAGCGCCCCCAATCGCCTCCGGGCGCCAGGTGTCGGCACCACCGATATTCCCGGCCCACCCGGCCCGCTAACCCGCAAGCGGGTGTGCTGCGCACACGGACCTCCATGTCTTTGCGGTGCCCCCTTTCCCGAAATCCCGTTTACCAATTGCCCCTAGCAGCCTGATCGGGCAAGATACCCGTGGGGTAGCACTTCCAAACGCGGCCCGGCGGCGCGCGGAGAGGCAATGGCCAAAGCGGCACTGATCGTCGAGGACGAGAGCGAGATCGCCGATCTGCTCAAGCAGATCCTGCGGCTCCGCGGGATCGAGGCGTCGATCCTCAGCGAGGGTGCGCCCGCCGCCGACTGGGTGCGCGACCACTCGCCCGACCTGGTCCTGCTCGACCTGATGCTCCCCGACGTCGACGGGTACGCGGTCTGCCAGCAGCTCAAGCTCGACCGCCGCACCAACCTCACGCCGATCGTCATGGTCACCGCCCGGGCCAAGCACGAGGACCGCGTCCGCGGCCTCTCGGTCGGGGCCAACGAGTACGTGACCAAGCCGTTCACCGTCGACCAGCTCAACGCCGCCATCGACCGGGCCCTCGCCTGGCGCGACGAGCTCCACGACTGCGGCGCCCGCGGCGAGGTCCACTTCGAGCTCAAGAGCGACACCAAGGTCCTCGAAGAGCTCAACCAGATGCTCGCCGCCCTTATGCACCACAGCGGCCTGTCCGAAGACCACGCCCGCCAGCTCACCACCGCCGTCCGCGAGATGGGCGCCAACGCGATCGAGTGGGGCCACCGCAAGAACATCGACCTGCCCGTCACCGTCACCTACCGGATCGACGCCGACCGCGTCGTGATCAAGATCAAGGACAACGGCCCCGGGTTCGACCCCGGCAGCCTCCCGCACGCCGCCGACCCCGAAGACCCCGCCGCCCACATGGAGATCCGCGACGCCCTGGGCCTGCGCCCCGGCGGGTTCGGCATCCTCATGACCCGCGGCCTCGTCGACGAGATGACCTACAACGAGTCGGGGAACGAGGTCCGCCTCGTGAAGTACTTCAAGAAAAAGCCCGAGGGGTCGAACGGGGTAGCACACTGAATCGGGTGGACGACGTGGGTCGAGTTCAATCCCCGCCCAGCCTGTTTGAGATCTACGTTCTGCCGTTACTCGGCACGTTCGCGGTCGAGGCATTCCAAACGAAGAAGAACGAGCTGATCTGTTTCTTCATGCCGTTCCTGTTCGTGTGCGTGCGAATGTTTCTCGCCCAACTGAAGACCCCGGATTGGCCGGGCGATGCGGCCGAGGAGGCCGCGGACTTCACCCGCCGCCGGCGCGCCTACCTCGACCTCGAACACTTCGCCGCGTTCGTCCTGCTCCTGTTCGAGGCGGGCAGTGTCGTCGTAGCGGGCGCGGGCACCCCGGCCGGCGCATGGTGGGTCGTGGGCGTTCTTTACGTCCTGTACGTCGTCGTGCGGCTCGGCGCACGGGCGTGCTGGATCAACGCCGGCCGCGTGGCGCAGGCGTGGGTCGGGCGCGCCGCCGGCACGTAAGCACCCGCAAGCCGCCGAACGAACGAGAACGGAGGCGCGATCACGATGATCGCGCCTCCGTCCTTCTTTGCGCTCTTCGCGCCTTTGCGGCCGCAATTCTCCGCGCCTTCAATCCGCCAGCTTCAGCGGGATGTCGTACACCTTCCCGCCCCGCGCGAGCTCCACCTTCGCCACCCGCACCTTCGCGTTGTTCGTCGGGAACGTCTGCGCCTGGTTGTCGAACAGCATGTTGAACGTCACGATCTTCATCTGCTTCGGCGCCCACTTCTTCAGGTGCACGACGTACGTCTGGTTCACCCACAGCTCGCACTCGTCCCAGTCCTCGGCCGACAAATTGATCACCTGGATCCGGTTGAGGAACCCGTGGTCCACCTCGGCCTGCGCCTGCGCCTCCCCGCCGCGCGGGGCGTCGCCCGGGTAGGTCCGCTTGGCCGCGTCGGCGGCGAACTGGGCGTTGGTCCGCCGCAGGTCCGCGTCCGGCGACGGGATCATGTTCGGCTGGTCGGTGCACCCGCCGGCCACCCACATCATCAGCCCGAGCACGCCCGCGCTCATCCTCATCGTCATCGTCTGCATTGTCGCAATCCTTCCTTACGCGAAAACACGATCACCGTGAGGGCCGCCAACGGCGCGGCCGCCCGTACCGGTTATCGGACGTTTGGCGGTCGGAGGATGAGGCAATCCGCACGCGCGCCCGCCCGCGCCCGCCCGCCCGCGCCCGCCCGCGCGTTCAATGCGCGACCGGCACCGCCAGCAGGTGCTCGGCCTTCTCGCACCGGTGTCCCTTGAGCCCCTTGGACTGGACGGCCCGCCGGAGGTGCGCGTGCGCCCGCTTCCGCAAGCGCGTGCGCTCGGCCCTGGGGCGGTGCTCGGCCGCCCGCATCAGGCACGCGCCCAGCGCGTAGTGGGCCGCCGGGATCGACGGGTACTTCGGGTGCGCGTCCACGTACGCCTCGAGCCGCCGCTCGGCCGGCCCGATCAGTCCGGGCGATCGGTAGAACAGGAACTTGGCCACGCCCGGGTCGGTCATCACCCGCCGGGCCGTCTCGGCGACGGCCGAGCCCTTCGGGTCGGCGACCGGGCGCACCTCGACCTGCTCGACGTTCGACGCGATGGCCCGCCCGGACGGGATCCGGAACAGCGCCTGGATCTGATAGAAACCGGGCCGGGAGAACGTGTACCCGCCCGACTGCCCGAACAGGGTGAGGTCGACCGTGTGCGGCTTGTTCCTCGCGACGGTCGCGACCCGCCCGTGGTCGCAGTGGTGGACGACCGGCGCGTACCGGGCCCGGCTCCCGTCAGGGGCCGTGACGAACACGGCGAACCGCTCGTACCCGGGGTGGAGCTGGTCGGGCACGTCGACGGGGGTTGCGGAGCTCGTCCGGAGCGTGACGTCGAGCTCGACCGGCTCGAACGGGAAGAACACGTCCGGGCGGGCATTGATCTCGAGCGAAAACCCCCCGCGCGGCGTCGCCCGCTTGGGCAGCCCGCGCGCGGGGTCGTACAACGGGGGCGGCGTTTTGGACTTCGCTGGCCTGGCGCGCCCCGCCGCGGCCGGCTCGTTCGTCGGCACGCCCGCGTAGAAGTCGCTCCCGCCGGGGCAAACGGTGTGGTCGACGTCGCACTGGCGGAGGCGCGACATTTCGGCTGAGAAAAACTGGAACTCCGTCGCGGGATACACGTTGCTCGGGTGGCTCGTGCGCATGAACCCCCGGCCGGCGTGCCGGAGGTTGAACACGTGCCCGAGCTCGTGGGCGGCCGTGTAGTAGCACTCGTTCTCGAACTCGGCAGCTGGTCGGGCGGCCGCGATCGCGTTCACGAAGACTGCGCAGCACCGCCGCGGGACGCGCGTGCTCGGGCCGTTGAATACCGGTTCGAACCCGCGGTCGAACATGACCCCGAACGCGCCGGGCGAGGCGCGGTAGCGGTCCGCGATAAGCAACCCGACGTGGTCGACCCCGAACAACCGTCCGGGCCGGATGACGGGCGTCCCGAGCAAGCGGTTCGCCCCGTCGTTCAGCAGGAAATCATCGGCGGGCAAATCGGGATGGTACATGGGCCCGCCGCCCGACTCCCAGACCTGCACGTTGACCTGCTCGCCCGACCCGAAGAAGAACGCGTCCTGCAGCGTGAACCCGCCGTCGCTGACCAGGCGGGGCATGCGGACGCCCGATTTGAACACGCCGACGCTGCACCGGATATTGACCATGCAACGGCCCCTCCCTAGTGCGTGACTTTGAGCCCGAACACGAGTTGATCGACGTTCGCCGCGCTCGGCTCGTCGACCCCGATCAACACCTTGTACTCGCCCTCGGTGACATCGTCGGACAGCTTCACGACCTGCACCGCATTCTCGGCCAGGCGATCGAACTCCACCTCCATCTTCTTCGCGGTGCCCTTGAAGACCTTGACGACGAACTTGTTGTAGGTGCCGGTCACCCTGGTAATCTTGAACTCCCCCTTTTCCTTGAGCGAGATCACATTGTCGGCGTCCGGCGCCGGGTCGATCGTGAACGCGCCCTTCTTGGCCGGCGCCGCCGCAATGTTCAGCGTCGTCGCCACGTATTCCCGCTGGCCGAGCGTCTCCCTGGAGGGATCCGTGGGATTGCCGTTGGCGTCGAACGGCCGGTCGATGATCTTCACCGGCACCAGGCGTACGCCCGCGCCGCGCACCTCGTCCACCGCGTACACCATCGGCCCGTACACCGGCCGCGTCGTCGGCGGCTTGGGGTCGTTGCGGGTCGCGGTCGGATCGTTGCTGGTCGGCGCCACCGCGACCTGCCGGTCGTACTGTTTCTTCAACTCGTCGTACGCGCGCCGTTGCGCATCGACCGACGGCCTCGACAGGTCGAGCCGGGCCTGCAGCGTCGCGTGCTGCTCCTTCAGGTAGTCGGCCTTGGCCCGCTTCGCGACGGCATCGGCCTTCTGGTCGTCGGTCGGGTTCGCCAGCCTGACCTTCGCCTCGGCTTCCCGGGCCGCAGACTCCGCGTCCGTCGCCGCGGCCTTCGCCTTGCCCACGTCGCCTTCGAGGGCCTTGAGCGCGCCGTCCGCCGCGTCCAAGTTCACCCGCGCCGCGTCCACGTCCGCCTTCAGGCCGGCCAACTCCGCCTTCTCCTTCTTCTTCTTCTCCTCTTCGGCCTTCTTCTTCGCTTCCTCTTCCGCCTTCTTCTCCTCCGCCGCCTCGGCCGCCTTGTTCGCGGCGAGCTTGTCGATCGTGGTCTTGGCGAGGTTCCCGCCGGCCTCGACCGCCTTGGCCGCCACCGCCGACGCGTCGGGCTTGAACACGACCTTCTTCAGCGTCCCGTCCGCGTTCCGCTCGACGTTCAGCGTGTGCTTGCCCGCGTACGACCGCGCCTGCACCGCGTACTGCCGGGTCACGTCCGGCATGTACGCCACGCTCGCCTTGAGCGACCCGTCCCCCTCCAACTGGTACACGACGAACGGCTTGGGCAGGTAGTACCGTTGGCCGCCGACGACGGTCTGCGCCTTCCCGTCCGGTGCGCACTCCGCGACGTTGGGGGGGCCGACCTTGCCGCCCTCCAGGTTCACGCAGCCCGTGACCAAACCCAGCACCGAGGCGACGACGGCGGCTGCCCGCAGGCGCACCGCGCGAGAACTCTTGGATGATCGCGTGCTCATTTGGCCTCCGGCAGGGTGATGCGGACCGGGACGGTCGAGTACTGCCCGCTCAGGCTCCATTGGCCGCCGTTGCAGATCACCTTGTACAGGCGCGGGGCGGGGATTTCGTACGGCCCCGGCGCGGCCATGGCCGTGTTCGGATTGTTCAGGAAGCCGGTCGCCGCGGCCTTGAGCGCCGCCTCGAGCGCGGTCACGACCGCCGACGGCACCGCCGTCGCGTCGGCCGTGTCGTCCTGCTTCAGCAGCGTGCCGTTGGTGAACTCCAGCGTCGTGTCGCCCGACGCCAGAAAGACCGTCGGGTCGACCGCCATCAGTTGGGACTGGTCGGGGAGGTTGAGCCAGTCCCATTTCACCCCGCCCTTTCCGTCCGCGTACATCAGCACGTACTTGGCCGGCTCGTAATACCGGATCCCGCTGACCTTCCCCTCGTCCGCGTTGCACGTGATCGGCGCGGTCTGCGACCCCGCGCACCCGCCGACCGCCATCGCCCCGGCCACGGCGGCCCCGGCGACCCTCAACCCCGTACGGTATCTCATGTGTACCCCGATCTGCTGCCCCGAACCCTCCCCCGTGTGGAGGTCGGTTGTGCCTGAGACGTGTCGCGCGGCACGGGGCCGCGCGGGTGCGCCGAGGCGGCGCGTACTACCCAATTCCTGTCCACAAGATATCGGTTGAGTTCGCGACGGCTCAAATCATTGCCGCGCCGGCGACACCCCGTCCCGCGCACGGTCTGCCGCCGCTCGCCCGAGGGTGGCCCACTTGCCCCGCCCGCCGGGTCCCCTCTACGCTTACAGACGTCCAACTCCGAAAGGTCGCATGTCCCAGATCGACATCCATTCCAACCTGACCGACGCCCTGTCCGCCGTCGGGTACGAACTGCTCAACGCCAACCCCGGCCGGGCCTACACGAAGCTCGTCGTGACCGGCGGCGGCAACGCCGAGCTCCTCCCGCGGCTCAAGGTGCTGGCGCCCCAGGAGCTGCTGACCAAGAAGATCACCTCGCAACCCGACGCCGATGCCATGGTCGCCGGGCTCTGGCTCTGGCACGACTGGCTCGACCCGTCCCACGTGATCTCGCAAGACTTGCACGGCGAGACCGGCTCGTTCTGGCACGCGATCATGCACCGCCGGGAGGGCGATTTCTCGAACGCCAAGTACTGGTACGCGCGGTGCCGGAACCACCCGGTGCTGCAGTCGATGGCCCCGTTCGCCAACGACGTGATCCACCAGCAGCCGGCCGACAAGCTGTTCCTGCGCCTGGTCGCCCGCGGGTGGGACCCGGACGTGTTCGTCGACCTCGCCGAGCAGTTGCACGACAAGCCCGCCGACCCGCGCCACGCCGCGGCCGTCGCGCTCCAGCGGATCGAGTGGCGGCTGTTGTTCGACCACTGCACGCGGTCCGCGTGAGAGTCGCGATCCGTCGCGTTGTTTCGGTCGTAGGAGACACATGACCCGTCGCGCCCCCATCGTTCTCGCGCTCGCCGGCCTCCTCGCGGGGTGCCAGTCGCAGTATTCGAACCTCCCCGCGTACCAGGCCCCCGCGCCGACGACGCAGACCGTCGCCGCCCAGGCCGCGCTGACGGCCCCGAAGCCCAACGAGGCCGTGGAAGCCGTCGTCGCCCCGCCGACCGGGTGGACGCCCGCCCCGATCGACAAGAGCACCGAACACACCCACCAGACGTGGATCAGCCCGAGTCAGAAGACGGCGTACGGCGTGATCTACTTCGGCCTGCCGCTCCCGATGCCGGCCAACTGGCTGCTCGGGCCGTTCGTCAACGAGATGAAGAAGCGCGAGGGCAAGGCCGACGTGGTCGGCACGCCGTTCAAGGACGAAAACCTGCCCGGCGTGCGGGTGGTCGTCGAGACCAGGCAGTACAAGATGCGGATCAACCTGATCGTCCGCGGGTGGAGCGCCTGGGCGATCTACGCCGGCACCGACATGGCCCACCCCGAGGAGCCGACGGAACTCCAACAGGCCGAGCGCGCCCGCGACACCACCAAGGTCGGGGAGCCCTGACCCCCTCGCCGGCGGGAACGCTTCAGCGGCTCTGAATCCAACCGATTTGCCTCACCGGGGATTGAATTGCACACCATTGCAGCGGAGCGAGGGTCGCCCGTCCGATAATTCGATCCTCGATCGACGCCCGATAACGCGCGACGCGAGCCCCTGCCGCGCGCCTCGAACCGCGCCCCGCAGGCGCGCCGGCGACGAGTCCGCGCGCCCGCCCGACGAGTTATCGGCACCGGCCCCGTTCACGTCCGGATTCGCCAGCCTTATCTCCCGCATCCGCCCGCCTTTACAAAATTCGCTTGCCCGGTTTGCCACGCGCCGCGGCGTATCTGAAGTCTCCCTCAACCAGAACACGGAAGAGGACAGAGTCAGATGTCGAACAACAAGAACAAGTCGTCGAACAAGAACGCGGTCGCCTTCGAGGGCCTCGAGAACCGCCAGATGATGGCCGGTAACCCGCTCACGACCGGCACCGTGGCCTATAACGGCGGCACGCAGCTCGTCGTCACCGGCACCAACTACAACGACTCGATCGGCATCTCGCAGGTCACCGGCGGCGTCCTGCTGACCAACGGCAAGTGGTCGACGACCGTCGCCGGCAACTTCAACTCGGTCTCCGTCCTCGCCGGCCGCGGCAACGACGTCGTCACCGTCAACCGCAAGACCACCCTCCCCGCCTTCGTCTACGGCGGCCTCGGCAACGACACCATCAACGGCGGCGCCGGCCACGACAAGCTGTACGGCCAGGGCGGCACCGACGTCGTCTACGGCAACGGCGGCAACGACACGATCGTCTCCGTCGGCGACGCGACCAACGACCTGTCCTTCGGCGGCGACAACGACGACTCGTTCTGGGTCGACGCGACCGAGAAGACCGACGTGACCGCCGCCGAGACCAAGACCGGCAACTTCCACAAGGTCACCGCCTTCAACAGCTATGCGACGACCTCGCGCGGCGTCGTCCGCACGAACCGCGTGTCGACGAACCTGAACGGCGACAACCTCGCCGACCCGCTCGTCACCAAGGGCATCACGTACACGAACTTCTCCAAGAACCCGCTGTTCGGCACCGCCGGCCCCTCGGCCGACGACGTCGCCCAGGGCTACGTCGGGGACTGCTGGTACCTGGCGAGCCTCTCGGCGATCGCCAAGACCAACCCGAACGCCATCCGCCAGTCGGTCGTCGAGCTCGGCGACGGGACGTACGCGGTGCAGTTCGCCAACGCCAACGGCACCAAGGCGTTCGTCCGCGTCGACGGCGACCTGCCGACCAACGGCTACGGCATGGAGTATGCCGACCTGGGCAAGAACAACTCCGTCTGGGTCGCGATCATGGAGAAGGCCTACGCCACCTTCCGCGAGCAGGGCGCGGTCGCGAACTACGCCAACCTCGACGGCGGCTGGATGGACGAGGCCTTCGCCGACCTGGGCATGCCCAGCTTCAGCAAGTGGTCGTCGAGCAACGCGGACGAGTTGCTGAACTGGCTCGCCGGTGAACTCGACGCGGGCCGCGCGGTCACCCTGGCGATCAACACGGCCAAGAACGGCGCCCCGGTCATCGGTTGCCACGCGTACACGGTGGTCGCGGTCGAGACGAGCTCGAACGGCACGCGGACGCTCGTCCTCCGCAACCCCTGGGGCGTCGACGGCGCCGGCAACGACGGCAAGAACGACGGCTACGTCCGCCTGACCGCGACGCAGGCCCTGAACAGCACCTGGGCCGCGATCAGCGCGACGGTGTAAGCGACGCGCGGCCGCCGCGAAACAATCCTCCTTCCCAATCCCGAGGGCGTGGTCACGTGAAGTGGCCACGCCTTCGGGCGTTGATCCCGATCGTGCGGGCGCGCGCGCTCCACCCGTGCACCGGGCTGTCACCGGCAAAGTCCTCGCTACCCATTTGCGCGGTCGGCGGGTAGAAAGTGGCGTCGCTGGCGGGACGAAACCGTTCGGTAATCTCATTCCGAGGAGCTGACGATGGTGCGATCGAAGATGAGGCTGGTAGCGGCGGTGATGTGCCTGGGGCTCGTCGGTTGCGCGGATCGCTTTACGCACGATGGCGCGGAGCGACACCCCCCGATCGAGCCGTCACAGGTCACCCTCCACCGGATCGGGGAGCGGCCCGCGAACTTTCATCGGTTCGGCGCGATCGAGGTGACGACCGGCCACCCCCGGGGACGCGAAGAGGCGCGAGACGCAGCCGAGGGAGCCGTGAAGCGATTGGCGGCTGAGAACGGGGCAACCGACGTGGCGATTACCTACGATAACGTACAGTCGGTCAACGACCCGCGCGGCCACGCGAAGGCGACGATCAAGGGAGAGGCCGGCGTTCGGCGATAGGGGCTGGTCAACCCTCCAGCGTGCGCGCGTTCATGATCCGTGTTCCGCGGAACAGCGTGGAGGTCTGCCAGTTCCTGTCGATGACGGTGCCGACCGGCTGTCGGCCGACGACGTCTCGGGGTCACGAGGTTGACGTGACGTTCGCCAACGAGCGGGCCGCCCTCCTTCGCGAAGGGGCGGCCCGCTCGCGTAGGATGTGCGGTCGAGAGCGATCGAGCATTCGCGACGTGAACGGATCCTGTCCCTGTTTGCTTTCATAGCATGAAGCGAGCAACGTCGTTTACCCGCCTGACCGGCAAGTGCGCGAATGGGCTTCTCACAACGCTCGCCATGGCGGCGACCGTTTTCTGGGCTCGCAGTTACTGGCGGATCGACGCGATTGGGTATAACTCGCGACCGGTCTTCTACGACTGTAAGTACCGGGTGTCGGCGAGTTCCATCATGGGACGCGTGCACGTGTCTTGGACTGAGGAGAGCGTCGAGCCGGTCGAGTTCCGGAGTCGATTGGCAGACCCGTCGCGCGTCTCACCGGTCGGCGGGTTCGCGACGGTTCAGCGCGTTCGCTGGCCGTGGGCGCGGATGGCACGCTGGCAGGACTTCCGCTTCTTCGGGCTCCTGGCGTTCGACGGGGCCTGGGAGGTGACGCGGGAGCCGAGCCTGGGCCGGGCCGAGGCCGGCGGCAGCCGGCAGTTGCCGGTGACCCTGTCGCGGTGGCGGCGGTTCGTGGTCGTCCCGCACTGGGCGCTGATCGTCGTGCTGGGCGCGTGGCCCGCGCTCCGGTGGCGGCGGCGTAGGCGCTTGCGGGCGCGGGCCCGGGCCGGGCAGTGCGTCCGGTGCGGGTACGACCTCCGCGGGTCGCCGGGCCGTTGCCCGGAGTGCGGGACGGACGTGACCGCGGAAGCGATGGCGACGGCAAGGCCGTCGTCGGGTTAATCGTGGATTTTCGAGTGTACCGCGGGCCGCCTCCCTTCCCGGGCGGCGGCCCACTCGCGTTTGCAATGTC
>DATHXE010000729.1:0-7825 GCA_035459845.1 Tepidisphaeraceae bacterium
CAAGGCCGTGCTGGATGCCAAGCCGACGGCGTATTTCCGCATGGCGGACATGGCGGGGCCGCGGGCGGCGGACGCGTCCGGCAACGGCAATCACGGGCGGTACGAGGACGGCGTGGTCTTCTGGCTCCCCGGGCCCGGGTCGGCGGCAAACGCGATCACCGGCTCGGCCGAGCGCATCAACCGCGCGGCGCACTTCGCCGGCGGTCGCCTCCGCGCGCGGGCGCCCGGCGAGACGTACACGGTCGAGATGTGGGTCTGGAACGGCATGCCGGCCGAGGCACGCGACGCGGCGGGCATTTTGTTCTTCGCGGGCCGGGGGGACGACGAGGCGGCGCACCCGACCGGTGACTGCGTGTGGATCGGCGGGAAGGGCGAGCACGCCGGGAAGCTGATGGCGGGTCAGGAGTACAGCTTCACCGCGGCGGGGAATTGGCGCAGTCCCGTGAAGGTGATCGGCAAGACGCGCGTCCCGGACAGGACGTGGGCCCACGTGGCGATCGTCCGCGGGAAGCAGGGCATTCGGCTGTACCTGAACGGCCAACTCGAGGCCGAAGGCCAGCCGGGCAAGAACGTCCCTGGGCCGACCGACGAGATCACGCTTGGCGGCGCGGGCACGAAGGCCGGGAATACGCTCGAAGGGCGGCTGGACGAGGTGGCGATTTACGCGCGCGAGTTGAGCGGCGAGGAGATCGCGGCCCATTTCAAGGCGGCGGCCGTGATGGCGCAAGCCCCCGTAACTCCACCGCAGGGCACGGCCCCGTTGCCCCAACCGGTGGCGACCGCCAGCGCGTCGCCCGCCGCATACAAGCGCTCGGCCGAGCCGCTGTCGCCGCCGGAATCGCTCAAGAAGATCCACGTCGGCCCCGAATACGCGATCGAGCTCGTGGCCCACGAGCCGCTGGTCGTCGACCCCGTCGCGATCGACTGGGGCTACGACGGCAAACTGTGGGTCGTCGAGTTCGCCGACTACCCGTACGGCATGGACGGCAAGGGGTCGGCCGGCGGGCGCATCAAGTTTCTCACGGACACCGACGGCGACGGGAAGTACGACAAGGCCACGCTGTTCATGGACGGCGTGAAGATGCCCACCGGCGTGATGGCGTGGCGCAAGGGTGTGATCGTCGCCGCCGCCCCGGAAATCTTCTACGCCGAGGACACCGACGGCGACGGCAAGGCGGACCGGCGCGAGGTGCTCTACAAGGGCTTCAAGGAGGGCAATCCGCAGCTGCGCGTCAATGCGCTGCGCTGGGGGTTGGACAGCTGGGTGTACGTGTCCAACGGCCTCTCGGGCGGCACCGTCGAATCCATCCGCGGTGCGGCGAAGGGCAAGCCGGTCGCGCCGGTCGACATCAAGAACAAGGACCTCCGCGTCCGCCCGGACACGGGCGAAATGGAACTGGTGTCAGGCCCCAGTCAGTGGGGCCGGGCGCGGGACGCCTTCGGCCGGTGGTTCGGTACGCACAACGCGCAACCGCTGTTTCACCTCACGCTCGAAGACCGGTACCTCCGGCGGAACCCGGACGTGACGTACCCGGACGTCCGCCGGCAGCTCCTGCCGATGCCGATGCCGCCGTTGTTTCCCAAGAGCGCGTTCGCCAAGCGGTACATCGGGCTCGATCACCACGGGCACTTCACGAGCGGCAGCGGGATCAGCGTCGAGACGACGCGGCTGACGGCCGGCGGCACGGAGCCGGTGATCCGCGCGTACGTGTGCGATCCGGTACACAATCTCGTCCAGGCGCAGGAACTGAGCGAGGCGGGCGCGAGCTTTGCCGCCGCGCGCGTCGCCGGCGCGGGCACGGCCGACTTCGTCGCGGGCGAGGATCCGTGGTTCCGCCCGGTCATGACGCGGCCGGGGCCGGACGGCGCGCTGTGGGTCGTCGACATGTACCGGTACATGATCGAGCACCCGGATTGGCTGAACGAGCAGGGCAAGCGCGAGCTGGCGCCGTTTTATCGCGACGGGGATGACAGGGGGCGGATCTACCGGGTTTATCGGAAGGGATTGGTACTGAAACCGATGCCGACGATCCGCCTGACCGACTCGCGGGACGCGCTGGTCGAGCAGTTGACCTCCGGTTCGGCCGTCGTGCGCGACTTGGCGCACCGCGCGATCGTCTGGCAGGTCGCCGACGGCGGCGGGATCGACGCGAGCCTGCGGGAGAAGCTCGAACACCTCATCGAGAAGAGCGAGTCGTCCGCCGCGCAGGCTCAGGCGATCGGCCTCCTCGACGGCGCGGGTGGCGTCACGCCCGCGTTCGCCAACCGCCTGCTAGGCCTCCGCCATCCGGGGTTGCTCGCGCTGGCGGTGCGCGTCGCCGAACGCTTCGAGTGGAAGGCGGTCGGGCCGCGCCTGAGCGAGATTGCGGCTACGACGTCGGACCCGGGCGTCCGCGCGCAGGTCGCGTGCACGCTCGGACAGTTCGAGAATGCCGAGGCCGGCGCCGTGCTCGCAGGCTTGGCGGCGGTCGACGCTGACGACGCCATCCTTGCCGCAGCGATCGCGTCCGCCGCCAAGCCGCACGAGAAGGTGCTGGTCGACCGCGTCCTGGCGACGCCCGCGCTGGCCGGCAAGCCGCTGGCCGACTACCTGCTGACGATGGCGGTGCGGCGAAAGGACACCGCGACCGTCGGCCGATTCGCCGACAAGCTGCTGGCCGACGCCAATCCGCCGGCCGCGCAGATGGACGCGCTCGCCAAACTCGCGGAGGTGCTGGGCGGGCGCGGGATGTCGTTGGCGGACCTCGACAAGCCGGTCGGCGCCGGCCGAATTGAACGCCTGCGGGCAATTGTCAAATCGGCAACGCGCCGCGCTGCTGACGAACGTGCGGCCCCCGCCGACCGGCGGGCCGCCACGGAACTCCTGGGCCGCCTGCCCGAGCGCCGCGCCGCGGATCTCGCCACCGCCGCCGCGCTGCTCGTCCCGCGGACGCCCGCGGAGGTGCAACTCGCCGCAGTGCGGGCCGTGGCGCGGACGCAGGACCCGGCCGCGCCGCAGGCGTTACTCGCCGCCTGGCCGTCGCTTTCCCCCGCCGTTCGCGTCGCGATCGCCGATGCGCTGATGGCGCGCGAGCCGTGGGCCGCCGAGCTGGCCAAGTCGCCGGCGGCGCGCGAGCTCGATTTTGCCCGGAAGCAGCGGCTGCTCAACCACAAGTCGGCCGTAGTGAAGGACGCGGCGAAGGCGACCCTCGCGGCGACGGGTCCGGGGGCCGCAGGCGATCGCCAGAAGGTGATTGACGAGTACGCTGAGGCGATGCGCCTCGCGCCAGACCTCAAACACGGCCAACAGGTGTATGCCGAGCAGTGCGCGACGTGCCACCAGGTCGGATCGCTCGCGGACGCGGCCGGGAAGGTGCTCGGGAACGACATCGGCCCCAACCTGTTGACGGTGCGCGACTGGACTAAGGAGAGCCTGCTCGCCGGCATCCTCGATCCGGACCGCACGGTCGCGCCGCAGTTCATCGCGTACAACGCGACGACGGCCGGCGGCGACCAGCACACGGGGTTGATCGTCGCCGAGTCCGCGGGCGGGATCTCGATCCGGACCGTCGACGGGCGCGTGCAGGAGATCCCGCGCGGGTCGCTCAAGAGCCTGGTGTCGACCGGGCGGTCGCTGATGCCGCAGGGCTTCGAATCCGCGCTGTCGCCTCAGGACGTCGCCGACCTCATGGGGTTCATCACGGATCCGGCGCGGCGGTGAGGAATGGTCGCGACGCCGAACCGTCCGGCCGACGCTGGCGTCGGCCTCAATACCCGTACCGGTCCTTGTCGCGCCAGGTCCCCTCGCCGCGGCCGATACGGTCTTGGGCGGCGCGATCGCCGGCTTTCGAGGCGTTTTCCATCGCGGTGTCGCGGTTCCACTTGTCGCGCCGCGCCTGGTTGGCGGCGGCGTCGTCGTCGCCCACGCGCGACGGCGCGGGAGCCGAATCGCGCCACCCGACCCGCAATTCCTCGACCAGTTTCTCGCCCATCGCCGTCGCCTGTTGAATCGCCCCCAGCGTGTCGGTGACGTACTTCTGGTGCTTGGCGCGGTCCCAGGGCTCGAGTTCGAAGGCCTTGTCGAAATCGGCGCGGGCCCGGGCGACCTCGCCCATCGCGGCCAGCGCGATGCCGCGGTCGAGGTAGGCGAGGGTGTACGTCGGCTTGATCCGGATGGCGCGGTCGAAGTCCGCGTACGCGGGGCCGTACGCCCGCCCGACGGACATGCCGAGCGACGTCACCTTCGCCGGCCCCTGTTCGAGCGCGAGCACGCCCCGGTCGACCCACATCTTCGCGTCGTTCGGGGCGATGCGCACGGCCTCGTCGTAGTCCGCCTTGGCCGCGGCGTTGTCCTGGATCACCTCGTGGTACAGCTGCGCCCGGGACAGGTACGCGGCCGCGTAGGTCGGGTCGAGTTCAATGGCCAGCGAGAATTCCCGCTCGGCGTGCGCGGGCGAGCGGAGCTTCCGGTAGCCCCAGCCCCGGAGCTTGTAGGCGACCGCGTTCCGCGGGTCGATCGCGAGTGCGCGCGTCGCGTAGTACACCTGGAGGTGCGCGTCGCGGACCTCCGACGCCGCGGCGGCCGCCGCCGTCGCGTAGTCCGCGTTGCGCGGGTCGAGCGCGACGGCCCGGCGGTAGAGCGCGAACGCCGCCGTGTATTCGCCGGCGAAATACCGCTTGTTGGCGTCGGCGTACGCGGCGGCCGGGTCGGCCACCCGGTCGGCGGCGACCGCCGCGTCGCGCAGCGGGACCAGGCGGTTCAGCACCTTTCGGATTTCGGCCAGGCGCGCGGGGTCCGACGGGTATCCCGCCTCGAAGTCGCGCCACGCCGCGGCGTCGTCGCCCCGATCGAACCGGGCGAGCCCCCGCTGTTCGAAGTACTTCGGGTTCGCCCGCTCCAGGCGGATCAGGTCGTCCAGCACCGTGACCGCCTCCGCGGTCCGCCCGACCTTGTTCAGGGCCGTCGCGCGGAAGAAGTGGAACTCGGCCGCGTCAGGCCGCAGGCGGATCGCCTCTGCGACGTCCCGGAGCGCCGCGTCGAAGTGCCCGAGGCTCGCCAGCACGTCCGCGCGGGCCCGGTACGCCTGCGGGGCGCGCGGGTCGAGGAGGATGGCAACGTTCGCGTCCGTCAGCGCCGCGCGCAGGTCGCGCCGCAGGAACGCGGCGCGGGCCCGGTACAGGCGGGCCGCCGCGTCCCACTTGAACCCGCCGGACTCGATCGCCTGATTCAGGAAGAACCAGGGGTCGGCCTTGCCGCCCCCGCGCTGCCCGGACTCCAGCAGTTGGATCCCGCGATCGAGGTCGGCCTGGCCCTGAATACGGAGCCGGCGCGTGTTGTCGACGTCACCGGCCCGGGCGGGCCGGTTGCGCCGCGGGTCGTCCGGGCTCAGCTGCCCCCCGAGCTGCGTCTCGCCCGGGCTCAGGATGTCGGGGACGAACGCCGCGTCTTCGACGTCGGGCGGGAGGTCCTTGCCGCCGATGTAGAGTCGCCAGTCGTCGCCCGCGCGGTAGACGCCGGCCCCGCGCGCGTTCCGCTTGGGATCGGTCGCTGCCGTGGACAAGGCGAGGCCGAAAACGCACGCCATCACGAACAGGCGGTTGGGCACGGGCACGCTCCTGAGAAGGGCCGAACGCGGCGGCGCGACGGTACTCACGTCGCGAACCTGCCGCAATCGGGAAGTGCAGCGATACGACATTATCGGTATGGTGGCCACTAACGTTGCACGGGCCGCCGCCGATTGGCCGGTGCGGCCGAAATCGGTAGGCTGTCGGGACGATGTTCGACGAACCCCAGGAAGACCCCAGCGAGCGCGCGATCGATCCGGCGACCAAGGCCAAGGACAAGTCCGACGAGTTTCGGATGCACGCGGAGTTGTTCGCGGTATTCGAAGGGCCGCGGAAGTTCGATGCCGAGCTCAAGCCGCTGACGGACGCCGACCTCGCCCGCGAGGTGCAGCGGACGATGGGCAAGCTCGAGAAGGCCAAGTCGCCCGAGAGCCCGGTCCTGCCCGAGCCCGTGACCGCCGACGCGGCGGCGCTGCTGGCACTCTGCGACGCGCGCGGGCTGTCGACCAACGACTACCACGTCCACCGCCGGCCCGGCGAAGTCATGATCACGCGCTGGCTCAAGGGGGACGAGGTCGAGACGTACTACACGCGGCTACAGGCACACTTCGACGCGGCGATGGGCGGGTTCAAGGAGGACGAGCGGCAGGCGCTGGAGTGGAAGAAGGATCCGGACACCGCGAAATACCTCGAGGCGCTCGAGGCGGTGGATGTGAAGATGGCCGAGCGGTACTTGCGCGACCCGATCAAGCAGCTGGGCCTGTTCGTGCTGTCGACGCAGGCGGCGGACGAGTTGAACATCGCGTACCTGGCCGACTACGTCATGAGCGTGACGCCGGCGGAGATCGTCGGGCGCGCGTCGGCCCCGCCGGACGAAGCCCCGACCGAGCGCGACCTCGCGTGGTTCTTCAAACTGTTTTCGCTGCGCGGGATGGTGGACGGGGTCGAGCGCATGTGTTTCTTCGCGTACCTGCAGAAGGCGGACGACGAGGGGTGGTGAGTTGGCGGGGGACATGGTCACCGGAGGCGACCAAGCCGCTATTGCATTTAGGGGAGTTGCCATCTTCGGCGCAGGGCCCATTCCAGTCCCAAGAGCGCAAGCACCATCGCGCCTTGCATCGGGAGGTCGTAGGACTTTTCCCATGCGGGTGGTTTGCCCGAGAGGGCCATGCCGGCGCGGATCCAGTTGGAGAGGCGGACGGAGCGCACGCTGGCCTCGGGGTCGATCGCGGGCGGGGGCGTGAGGTCTGAGATCAGCTTGGGCAGTTCGTCGAGCGTGTACGCGCTGCCGCGCGTGGCGGTCGCCAGTTCGGCCATACCTTTGCGGTTGGCGGCGAGCTTGAGCATCTCCTCGGCGGGCGGGGTGACGGTGAACGTGAGCGACTGCTTGCCCAGCGGCTTGCCGTCCTTCGTCGCCGACAGCTCGGCCGAGTACTCGCCCTTGTCGGGCGTCGGGATGACGACCTCGTACATGCCCGCCCGCCCTTCAGACGCGGGGAGCGGGATTTGTCTCGTCTCGTCCGACCCGGCGCGTTTGAGCGTCAGGCTGACCTGCGCGAAGCGCGTCGCGTCGCCGCGCTCGTCCCGCACCATGGCGCGCACCTTGACCGATTCGCCGAGTTGGAAGAGCGACTTGTTCAGGAGCCCGTCGACGCCGGCGCCGCGCTGGCGGTTCTTCGCGTCCTCGCCGGCGAGCCACCGGATCAATTGGCCCCAGATGCGGTTGTACGGGCTGTCCTGGCCCATCGCCCGCATCGGCAAGTACCACAGGTAGGTCGTGTCGACGGTGAACGCGGCCGACCGCCCCTTCCCGTACCGCTGCACCGCCAGGACGATCTGTGGCCCGCTGCCGTCCGGCGCGGGTCGCTCGGCGTGGACCGCCAGCACCTGCGCGCCACTCTTGGCCTTGGGCACCACGACGTTCCCGCGCAGGGCGGGGATCGGCTTTTCGGGCTTCTTCTGGTCGACGCCGAACCACTCGGCCAGGCCGTCCGTCGCCGGGTGCGTTGCGCCCTCGGCCGTGAGCCGGGGTACGAACTCCGCCCGCTCCTGTCCCGCCGATATTGGCCCCGTGAACACCGGCAGCGCGCGTTCGATCGGCGTGCCCCCGTAGGCCCCGGGCCCGAACGAATTCTGGCCGCCGATCATCATCAGACCGCCGCCCTCGGAGACGTACTTCTCGATCGACTCCTGCTGCATCCGGGTCAGGAACGACGCATCGAGGTCGCCGATCAAGATGATGTCGAACTTCCGCCACTCTTCGTACGCCTGCGGCATCTTC
>DATHXE010000730.1:0-2552 GCA_035459845.1 Tepidisphaeraceae bacterium
CCAGTTCGGTCGCCATGATCACCCGGCCACCCAGGCGGGCGTCGTCCACCAGGTTGCCCTTGACGCCCACGAACTGCCCGAGCATCGAGACGGCGGCCTTGTCGTTGCTGCGGAGGTAGCAAACTGTCCGCCCGGTCGCCGGGTCGGTCACGCGGTACAGCGTGCCCTGGCCCTGCTGGAGGCTCGACGGCTGGATCGTCCCGACCGCCGCGTAGAACTTGACCGCGTTGGCGGCGATCCGCTGCTGCAGCTCCTGCTGCTCGGCCTCGAGCGCCATCTGCCGCTGCTTCATGTCGTCCTGCGCCTTGCGCATCTTCAACAGGTCGCCCTGCGAGGCGAGCCGGCCCTTGAGGGTCAGCACGCGGGCCTCGGCGACGCGGCGCATCGACTCGGGCAGCTTGTCGCCCTTGGCGAGCGGCTCGTACTTCTTGAGCAAATCGTCGATCGGCTGCTTCTCGAGCGGCAGCGCGCGGGCGTCGTGGAACTCGCCCTCGGCCTGGTCGAACGCCTGCTCCGGGCTCACTTCCGGGGCCTTGGGCGTGACGACGGTCGCCGGGTCGGTCACGGTCGTCTTCGGGGGCATCGCTTCCGAACCGGCGGTCGCCGAGCCGGTCGCGGGGGTGCCGGTTGCAGTCGCATCGGGGGTCGCGGGCGTTCCGGTCGAGCCGGTCTCGGTGCCGGGAGTGCCTGCGGGCGTGCCTGTCGAGGCGGTGCCGGTGGCGGGAGTTTCGGGCGTCGCGACGCCGCTCGTGGCGGTCGTGTCCGTGCCGGGCTTGGCGGCGTTGTCGGGGGTCGTGCCGGTCGTGGCGACCGTGCCCGTGTTGGCGGCTGTGGCGGGGGCGGTCGGCTTGGTCTCGGTCGTTTCCGTGCCGGCGGGGGTGGCCGGGGCGGGTGTGCCGGTCGCCGGGGTCTCGGTCGTCGCGACGGTCGCCTTCGGCGTCGCCGGCTTGGTGTTCTGGGCCGTCTGAACTTCCGGCTTGGCCTCCGGGTCCGGCTCGACGAACTTCTTGTTCACGTACAGGTAAGCCCCGGCCGGCGGCTTGATCTTAAAGTACTCCTGCTCCTCGCCGATGATCTCGACTTCCTCGTTCTGCCGGAGTTCGCAGAGGATGCCGATCTTGAGGGCCGACAGGCTCGACCCCGCGCGGACGTTGATCGAGTCCTTGTTGACGCGGCCGACCTGGCCCACGCCGTGGCGGTCGACGTACAGCTTGGCGACGTAGCAGAACGACCCCTCGGGCGGGACGACCTTGAGCCAGTCGAACCGCGCGCCGACCACCTTCACCTTGGTGCCCTTGTCGAGCTTCATGGTGGGGTAGTAGTTGTCGCCCGGGCCACAGCGGACGAAAACCGCGTTGGACTGGATGATGCCGGTGGTCGTGAACTTGGAGTTCTCGACGTCGGCCCCGTCGGCGACGGCGGGCGCGGGTTGGGCGAACGTGGCGGGCATTGCGGCCCCGACCACCAGTCCGACCGCCGACGCGATCGCGAACCGGGCGAAGAACGGGCGGCGGGCGGCAGTCCGGGCGTAGGCGATGCGTTGCGGCACCATGCACCTCCGTGTGCGGGGGGAATTGCGATCAGATCTGCGCGGTTGCGGGGCACTTCACGAGCCTCGAATCCACGCCTGATTGATCGATCAGGTCTGTTTTAACGATCGAAACCCGCGATCTCCGACCGCTCGCCGGGCAGGCGCAGGGCGCGGAGAGTCGCGCAGTCCAGATTTACCGGACGCCATAATTTAAGCAAGAGTTGCGCGACGGCCGTCTGTTTTTGCGGGGTGAGCGGCGCGGATCCCACGTCGACTCCCCCCGTGCCCGCCCGTACCATGGATCGCACGTCCTTGCTGCCGCCCTTTCTCGTTCACGGAGCCTGCGATGCGAACCCTCCTCTGCGCCGCCCTCGCGATCACCCTGCTCGTGTCCCCCGCCCGGGCCGCCGACGACGTCAAGGCCGTCAAGGAGAAGCTCCAGGGGACGTGGGTCGTCACGGCCGCGAACAAGAAAGGCAGGGAGATCACGGGTCCAGGTCTGGCCAAGCTCCGCGTGGTCTTCGCGGGCGACGTGATGACGATCAAGGACACCGACAAGACCAAGGGCGACGACGCGACGATCACCGCGATCGACGCGTCGAAGTCGCCCGCGTGGATCGACCTCACCCCCGCGGGCGACGAGGGGAAGGCGCAGGGCGTTTATCAGCTCGACGGGGACACGTTCGAGATTTGTTTCACCGCCGGTCCCGGCATCGCCCGGCCGGAGAAAATCGGGCGGGGGGAAAAGCTCCTGTACCTGAAGATGACGCGGCAAAAGTGACCGGCGTGTCACGCATCGAACGCGCGGGGGCGCGGTCGCGTGGCCGTGTGCATTCGCGCGCCGGCCCGTCCCACGCCTCTCCTCAACATCGGAATATTGAGCTACTTCCACACGACCCGGCGGGTCGGGTATCTATTGCAGATCGCCCTCACCGGAGCCCCCGCCATGCCCACCCCGTCGCGCCCGTCCCGCCGCCGCGTGCTCGCCTCGTCCGCCGCCGCCCTGACCGCCGCCGGTTTG
>DATHXE010000731.1:0-4342 GCA_035459845.1 Tepidisphaeraceae bacterium
AGCTCACCCGGTCGGCGACGCGTTCGAACGCCGCGAGCACCGGCCCGCGGTCGTATGTGCGGAGCAGCCAGTCCAGCCGGCGCGCGAGTTCGCCGGGCCGTGTGGCGAGCAGCTCGAGCCCCTCATGCCAATTTGCGGCGAACGCCAGATCGACGCGCGCGGCCCACGTGCGGACGCGAGTCCCCTTGCGCTGGTTGCGGAGGACCCGAAACGCCTCGGCCGCCCGCGGAAACTTCGCCGCCAGCTCGCCCGGGTGCAAAACTTCGCCCAGGCGCAGCCACCGGCCCAGGTGCCGCTGCATCTCGGTCACGTCGCAGCTCGTCTTCTCGAGGAAGGCGAGGAGCCGCCGGCGGTCGGCCCGGGTGAACTTCTTGAACTTGAACTTGTCGCGGGCGGCAATACGCGCGGCCCGCAGTTGGTCGACGTACTGGCGCAGGTGCCGGTTCCGCTTCGCCTCCGGCGGCAACCCGCCTTTGACCGGCTTGGGCACGCCGGGCAGCGAGACGTCACCGCCCGACATGTAGACGGCGATCCGCAGGACGTCCGTCGGCGTCTTGATCGGCACGTCGAGCCCCTTGGCCGCGAGCAGACAGAGCGTCTCCTTGAACGGCACCTCCGCCGGGAGCGTGAGCCGGCCCGCGTACTGATCGATCATCCAGGCGACGACCTGCTTGTCCTGCTCGGTCAGCGAGCCGTTGGCCGAGACCATCGCCGTGAACCCGGCGAGCAGGTCGGCATCGGTCCCGGGGCGCAGCGTCTTGAAGCGCACGTCCTCGAACGCGAACCCGCGGTCGCGCAGCACCTGCGGCGGTTCCCACGTCCCGCCGGACCAGTAATGCCCGATCGCGTTGATGAACAACTCCAGGTGGGACATCTCCATCACCTGGGCCGGGAAGTTGAGGTAGAACGGGCGGTACGGTCGGCCGGCGCCGAGGCGCATGCGGAGGTGCCCGATGATTTCGTGGTGGTACGCGACGAGCCAATCGCGCGGGGTGGCGGCGGCGGCGGCGGCGGCGAACGCGGCCGAATCGAGCGCGAACCCGAGGTTCATCAACTCGGCCTGGAGCGAAGCGGCCAACCGCGCGCCGTCCGAATCGGCAGGAGCCGCGGCGGGCGAAGGGAACAACACGAGCCCGCGGTGCAGCGCGACGAGGTCGCGCGTGAGCGGGTCGACGGGCGCGGCAGGGGCGGCGGTCTTCATGGCTCGACCCTCCCTCGGCGTGAGGCCGGCGGCCGGAGCGTGGGCTAAAAAGGCCTGGAAAGCGGGACCGGTGGTCTTGGGATAGAAGTAACCGAACCCATAGCCAGGCCGAATACGAGTGTATCCCGGCCGATGCGGAGTTCAACGCGTGGGCGCGCCGATGTCTGACAGGAATGCTTCCGGCGAAGGATCCGGGGCGTCGCCTGAAGCTCCGACTCTGGCGTGGGCCGTGCGCTTATCCGGTGATCGCCGGAAAACGTGCGAGCGAGAAT
Source organism: Tepidisphaeraceae bacterium (assembly GCA_035459845.1). GTDB lineage: Bacteria > Planctomycetota > Phycisphaerae > Tepidisphaerales > Tepidisphaeraceae > DASPKW01. Next base: position 1,474 of record DATHXE010000731.1, read on the forward strand.
GGCGCAAGGTCAATCCCGCTCCGCCCCCGCACCACGACCTCCGCAATCGCCTCCCCGATCGCCGCCGAGTGCTTGAAGCCATGACCCGAGCAGGGGGAGACCAGCAGGATCTGCGGCGACTCCGGCAGCGCGTCGATCACGAACCCGAAGTCCGGCGTGCACGTGTAGAGGCACGTGATCGCGCGCACGCACGGCCCCGTCAGTTCGGGCAGCAACCGCACCGTCCGGCCGCGCATCGCCACGATCTCGCCCTCAGTCACCGCCTCGCGCGGCGCGTCCGCCGTCGTCGTCCCGGCGAACTGCTCGGTCGCGACTTTCACGCCATCGCCCGGCCCGCCCGCGGCAGGAAAGCCGTAAAGAATGTCGGCGTCCGAGTCGCCGGTCTGGATGAAGATCGGAAACGCGCCCGGCGCGTAACGTTCTAGTGGGCCGACCGGGGCGAACCAGTAAAGCACTTGCCGCGACACCGTGAACAATCCCGCGATCGCCGGCGGCAAGAACTCTCCCACCCACGGACCCGTGGTAATCACCGCCCGGTCCGCGCGATATGCCGCCCCGGCCGTCAGCACGCGCACGCCTGCGCCATCCGCATCGACCGCGACAACACGCTCCCCGGTCACGAGCCGCGCGCCGTCCCTCCGCGCGAGCTCGAGCTGTGCCGCAACGCACGCTTCCGGCCGCACCAACCCCGCCGACGGCTCGAAGTACCCGCGCTCGTCGTCGGCGACCGCGAACTGCGGGAACCGGCGGCGCACCCCCGCGGCGTCGAACACTTCGTGAGCGATCCCGAACTGCCGCGCGGCCGCTATCGTGCGGTCCAGGAACCGCGTCGACCCGTGCGACCGCTGCGCCCCCTCGCGCCCGAGGATCAGCCCGCCGCACTCCGTGAGCAGGTCGGCCCCCGTCTGGGCCTCGATCTCGCGCCACAACTGGTGCGACCGCACGACCAGCGGCACGTACTGCGCGCCCTCCCCGATCGCCAGCCGGGTGATCCGCGTCGCCCCGTGCGACGAGCCGCGGTCGTGCGGCGGTGCCAGTGCGTCCAGCCCGATCACCCGCGCCCCCAGGCGCGCGAGGTGATAGGCCGTCGCGCTCCCCATGGCCCCCAGCCCGATCACGATGACGTCGGCACTCGCATCCACGGGGGGATCGTACCGCTGATTCCCGCAATTCGTCAGACCTGCCGCCCCGGTGCCCGTATGGCGCTCGCCGCGTATCATGTCGCGCGCCGCGCTATGCTCCTGACGATTACGACCACCCACCGACCCGCAACCGATCTCGGGTACCTCCTGCGCAAGAACCCCGCGCGCCCGCAGACGTTCGACCTCGCCTTCGGCCGCGCCCACGTCTTCTACCCCGAGGCCGCCGCCGACCGCTGCACCGCCGCGATGCTCGTCGACATCGACCCGGTGGGCCTGGTCCGCAACCGCCGCGGCCCGGCGGGCGAGGGCTTCTCGCTCGGCCAATACGTGAACGACCGCCCGTACGCCGCCAGTTCGCTCCTGAGCGTCGCAATCGTCCAGGTGCTCGGGTCGGCCCTCGCCGGGACGAGCAAGGAGCGCCCGGCGCTCGCCGCCACGCCCATCCCGCTCACCGCGCGCCTCTCCGTCCTCCCGTGCCGCGGCGGCGAGCGCCTCCTCCGCCGCCTGTTCGAACCGCTCGGCTACGCCGTCTCCGCGACGCGTCACCCCCTGGACGCGCAATTCCCCGAGTGGGGCGAGGGCCCGTATTACACGGTGGAACTGTCGAACACGGCGACGGTGCAGGAGCTGCTCGCCCACCTGTACGTGCTCGTCCCCGTGCTCGACGACGACAAGCACTACTGGGTCGGCGACGACGAGGTCGACAAGCTCCTGCGCCACGGCCGCACCTGGCTCGCCGCCCACCCCGAGCGCGAGGAGATCGCCCGCCGCTACCTCAAGCACCGCCGCCACCTGGCGGACGAGGCGCTCGCCCGCCTGACCGAGTCCGATCCCGCCGACGCCGGGGCAGTCGATGATCGGCAGGCGACCGAAGAGGAAGCCGTCGAGCGGAAAATCAGCCTCAACGAGCACCGCCTCACCACGGTCGTCGCCGAGCTCAAGGCAGCCGGCGCCACGCGCGTGCTCGACCTCGGCTGCAGCTTCGGCAACCTCCTGCGCCGCCTGCTCGACGAGCGACAGTTCGAGCAGATCGTCGGCCTGGACGTCTCCCACCGCGCCCTCGAGATCGCCGCCGACCGCCTGCGCTTGGACCGCTTGCCCGAGCGCCAGCGCGACCGCGTCCGACTCCTCCACGGATCGCTCACCTACCGCGACGACCGCCTCGCCGGCTTCGACGCGGCCGCGGTCGTCGAAGTGATCGAACACCTCGATGAGCCGCGCCTGGCCGCCTTCGAGCGCGTCGTGTTCGAGTTCGCCCGCCCGCGCACCGTGATCGTGACCACCCCGAACGTCGAGTACAACGTCCGCTTCGAAACGCTCCCCGCCGGCCAGTTCCGCCACAAAGATCACCGCTTCGAGTGGACGCGGGCGCAGTTTCGCCAGTGGGCCGAGCGCGTCGCCGCGCGGTTCGGGTACGCGGTGCGTTTCGCTCCGATCGGCCCGGAAGATCCGGTGGTCGGCCCGGCCACGCAGATGGGGGTGTTCGTCACGACCGGGCGCGCGATCGAAACGCCTGGGACTTCGGGCGGAGGGCGCGAATGACGCTCACGATCCCCGAGCTCTGCCTCGTCGTCCTCATCGGCCCGTCCGGGTCCGGCAAGTCGACGTTCGCTCGCCGGCACTTCAAGCCGACGGAGGTCCTCTCGTCCGACTACTGCCGCGGCCTCGTCTCCGACGACGACAACGACCAGGCCGCCACCGCCGACGCGTTCGACGTGCTCCAGTAC
>DATHXE010000732.1:0-2445 GCA_035459845.1 Tepidisphaeraceae bacterium
AGGGGAACAGCCGCCCCCGGGCGATGCGTCGCCGGGGGCGCAGGATGCGGCCGCGGCGCCGGGCGGGTCTGGCGATTCCCGAGAATCGGATCCGGGCAGCGGGAATGCCCCCGCCACTGATGCGCTGCTGCAGCGCGTCGCCCGAACGATCCGCCTCGAGATCGTCGAGCCCGCCCGCGCCCTGCCGCTGTTGTCGGCGGCCGACTACCGGGCGGTCGACGCGTATGCCCAGGTGTGGGAGACGGACGGGGCGTGTGCCGAACCGGCGACACCCGTCGCACCGGCACGCGGCAACTGGTGGGAGCGGCTGCGGGCGCTGTTCACGTCGTCGGGCGGGGCGCTGGCGCCATCGCCGGCGAGGGCGTCCGCGTCGTCCGTCGCGATGGAGTTGATCACGGCCGACCGGTGGTTCCGGATCGAGGGCGGGGAGGTCGTAGCGCTCGGGCCCAACTCGCTCGGGCGCGTCCCGCTGGTGCACGTGCAGAACACGGCCGAGGCGTTCGCGTACGCCGGCGCTTCGGACGTCGAGCCTCTCATCCCGCTCCAGGACGAGCTGAACACGCGGCTGAGCGACCGGGCGCATCGGATCACGCTCCAGAGCTTCCGGATGTACCTCGCCAAGGGGCTGGAGCACTTCACGGATCAACCGGTCTCGCCCGGGCGGATGTGGCTGACCGACAATCCGGACGCCGAGATCGACGAGTTCGGCGGGGACGCGGCCTGCCCGTCGGAGGACGCCCACATCGCCGACCTGCGCGAGGCGATGGACAAGTCGTCCGGCGTGTCGCCGATCGCGGCCGGCGCGATCAAGAACCGGATCGGCCGGCTCACGAGCGCGGCGGCGCTGCGGATCACGCTGATGGCGCTGCTCTCCAAGACGGACAAGAAGCGGACGCTGTACGGGGCGGCGATCGAGCAGATGTGCGAGCTGGCGCTGGCGTGGCTGGACGCCGCCGGGGTGTTCCGCACGACGGCGGACGAGCGGCGCGTCGAGATCGCCTGGCCGAGCCCCCTGCCGGAGAACGCGATCGAGAAACTGGAGGAGGCCAACGCGAAAGTCCGCCTGGGGGTGGACCGCCAGACCGTGCTGCGCGAGCTCGGATACTGACCTCGCACGGTGGGTGAGCGCGCCCCGCCCGAGACACAGACCATTTTCCCTCTTTCGAAAGGAGGCTTGCCATGTCTGAGGAAGCCGTCGCTTCCGTTTCGCCCGAAGTGCCCCCGGCCGCGCCGTGTGCCGCGCCGGTCGGTTGTCCGCCGCCGGCGCCGGCGCCCGAGCGGCGCGAGTTCGACCCGCGGGCGCGATTGCTGGAGCTCGCGGCCGAGCTGGTGCGGTCGCAGAACCGGCGGTTGCTCGCGGAATACCTGCGGTTGCGCCGGGCGGCGATGTGATTTGTTCGCGGCGCCGACGCGCTCCCCTGCGGGCTCGCCTGAAGCTCGCCCTCCGGGTCGCGGCTAAACGGCGCGCGATTCTGCTCTGACCTCTGACCTCTGAACCCTGAACCCTGATTGGAGATTCCCATGCCCTTTTCCGGAAAAGCGACGTACTCCGCCGGCGCCACGCTGCCCGAGGCGGCCGAGGACGTGTCCGACCTCGTGTCGATCGCCAGCCCGCACGACACCCCGCTGCTCGACGCGCTGGGCGACCCGGCCCGGCCCGCCCGGTCCACGATCCACGAGTGGGTCGAGGACGAGTTGCTCCCGAACACGGACCTGATCAACGACGCGACCTTCGCCGACCCGGCGGTCGACACGTCGTTCGTCGTCGACCACGCCGACCGGTTCCGCGTCGGCGACCAGGTGAGGCTGGACGGGGCGGCCGAGGTCATGCTCGTGACCGGCGTGAACACGGGCACCAACACGCTGACCGTCGTCCGCGGGTACGGCGGGTCGACGGCCGGCGCGCTGGCGAACAACGGGGGGCTGACGATCGTCGGCAACGCCGCCCTCGAGGGGGCCGACGCCGACTCCGCCCGGTTCACCAGCCGGTCGCGGCAGACCAACTACACCCAGATCTTCTCGGCGACCGTCGAGGTGTCCGGGTCGGAGCTGGCCGTCCGCCAGGTCGGGGTCGCCGACGAGCTCGACTACCAGAAGCAGAACCGCCTGCGCGAGCTCCTGCGCGACCTGGAGACGAGCGTGATCAACGGCCGCGCCCCGGCCGCGACGCCCGAGGGCTCGTCGACCGTCCGGCGGTCGATGCGCGGGCTGGTCGGGTCGATCACGACCAACCGGTTCGTGCCCAACGTCGGCGGGTTCCCGGCCGACACGGAGCTGACCGAGGAGCAGCTCAACGCCGCCCTGCGCGAGATGTGGAAGGTGTCCGGCTCGCGCGTCGACCTGATCGTGTGCAACGGCCAGGAGAAGCGGTGGATCAACTCGTTCATCGGCGCCGCCCGGCGGTTCGCGGCCGACACGCACACGTTCACGAACTTGGTCGCCGCG
>DATHXE010000733.1:0-9519 GCA_035459845.1 Tepidisphaeraceae bacterium
ACGCGCCGGTGATGGTGATCGCGGCCGTGGCGACGTCGTCGTCGTTCAGAATAAGAGTCCCGGCCGTGGGGAGGTGGACGTTGGCGTTGTTGAGCGTCGTCGTGTTCGTGCGGCTGACGATCGTGGCGCCGTCGGCCACGTTGATGGTGCGGGACGGCGTGAAGGCCTGGCCGTTGACGAACCCGAGGGTCGTCCCACTTGCGACGTTCACGACGCCGGTCCCCATCGCCCGGCCCGAGTTTGTCGCGTTGGTGCCGCTGAAGAACACACGGCCGGCGTTGACGTTGGTGTCGACGAAGCTGTTGGCCGTGCCGCCGCTGTTGTGAATCGTCAGGGTGCCGGCGCCGGCCTTGGTGATGTGGAAGCCCGACCCGCTGATCACGTTGGAGATCGTGGTGTCGGTGGCGGCGGTGGTGCTGTCGCCGATGGTGAAGGTGCGGTCGGCGCCGCCGAGGTCGAGCTTGGCGGCGATCGTCGCCCCGAGCGGGTTGTTGGTCGCGTCGTAGGTGAGGCCGGCGGTCAGCGTCAGGACGCCCGACGTCGTGTTGGACCCGGTGATGGTCGGGGTGCTGGTCGGGCCCGCGCCGCCGAGGGTGATCGGGCCGGTGGTGTCGTTGAACGTGACGACGTCGAGCGTCGCGGTAAAGCCGTCGGCGGCGATGATGTTGACCGCGCCGGTGTCCGGGATCACGTCGGCCGCGCCACTGCGGATCGTGCCGGAGTTGATCGTCGTGCCGCCGGCGTAGGTGTTGGCGCCCGACAGCACGAGAACCTTGGCGTTGGTCGCCGTGCCGTCCTTGATGATGCCGCCGTTGGAAATGGCGGCCTGCAGCGCGACGAGCGTGTTGCTGGTGTCGCCGGTGCCGTTGAGCGTGAAGTGGCGGACCGCGCCGCCCAGGTTCAGGTTGCCACTGATCAGGACTTGGTTCGCCGACCCCGAGGTGCCGATGCGGTTGTTGTTGAGCGTGAGGTCGCCCGTGACGGTCAGCGTGCCGGCGCCGGTGGTGACGTGGGCGCCGGTGGTGGTCGTCGTGGCGAGCGACAGGGAGCCGATGGTCTCGTCGAACCCGTTCAGGTCGAGCTTGGAGTTGACCGTGCCGGCGGAGTTGATGGCGACGGGCGCCGCGTCGGGGATCTGGTGTGACGCCGTGAGCTGGACGAGCGTGGACGACGACAGTCCGTTAATCGCGAGCCCGCCGACGCCGATCGCGTTCTTCCCTTCGTCCTTGGAGAGCCGGAGCGTCCCGCGGGTGACGGTCGTCAGGCCGGTGTAGGTGTTGGATGCGGGGCCGGTGAGTACGAGCGTGCCGAGGCCGCCTTTGGTAAGCGCGGTCGTCGGGGTGGTCGGGTCGGTGCCGTTGGAGATGACGCCGCCGACGATCAGCGCGCCGCCGGGCGAACTGGTCGAGGCCCCGTTCGTGGTGATGGTGCGGGTCGTCCCCGGGAGCGACCCGAGGGAGATGGGCGCGGCGCCCAGGTTCAGTTCGGACGGGTTGAGGGCGGTCGAGGCACCGCCGAACGAGAAGTCGCCGTCCCACGTTTGCGGGTGCGGGTTGGCGAGCGTGATCGCGCTGCCGGACGTGTTGTTGATCGTCCCGCCCTCGATCACGAACGTGTTGGCGGCGTCGCCCAGGGCCGACGCGTGATTCAGGTTGAGCCCGCCCGCCACGAGCGTGACGCTCTTGCCCGCGCCGCCGAACGTGTTCGCGCCGCTCAGCGTGACCCAGCCGGTGCCGGCCTTGACGAAGCTTTGGTTTCCCTTGACGACGCCGGCCAGGTTCAACACGCCGCCCGTGGCGTTGGGCGCGAGCGAGGTGAGGGTGCGGGTGCCCCCGGTCAACGTCATGTCGCCGCTGAACAGCAGGTTGTAGCCGGACACCAGCGTGGTGTCGGCGGCAAAGATGACCGTGTTGAACACGTTGAGCGGAATGTTGTTGATCGCCCCGCCGCCGCGGAACGCCCCGCCGTTGAGGATCAGCGTGCCGGTGCCGAACGACCCGCTCGTCGGCGCGTTGGGCGTGCCGGTGCCGTTGGTCGCGATCACCGTCGTCCCGCCGCCCGACAGCGTCATGTTGCCGGTAAACGTGTTGTAAGCCGACATGAAGTACAGCTTGTCGATGGTGCCGGTTCCGTTGATCGTCAGCCCACCGTTGCCGCTGATCACGCCGGTCGCGTCGGGGCTGATGGACTGCGTGCCGGTCCAGGTCAGCAGGTGCCCGCCGTTGTCGACCGTCCCCTTGAGGCTGAGCCCGGCCGCGCCGTTGTTGGTCCAAGTCTGGGGTGCGCTCAGCACGAGCCCGGCGGTGATCGTCGGCGTCCCGGCGGCGCTGGTGTTCGTGATCCCGCCCGCACCCAGCGTGAGCGACGCACCCGCGCCCGGCGCGATGATCGCCCCGCCGTCCTTGAAGACCAGCGCGTTGGCCACCAGCCCCGCCTCACCCAGCGTCACGGTATACGCGCCGCTCGCGTCGGCGCCGGCGGAGAAGACCGCGTCGTTCCCCGCGAGGTTCGACCACGCGACGGCGGGCCCGGCGCCGTCCGCCGACAGGTTCCAATTCGCGTCGAGCGTGGACCAGTTGAACACGGGCACCGGGTCCGGGGCCGGGACGGGGACGGTCGCCCCCGACCCGTCGGCGACGCCGTTGACGTCCCAGAACAGCTGTACGGCCCGCGCCGCGACAGGGGCCGAGGCCGCGGCGACCACCGCGAGCGCCCGCGTGAGCCGGGGGTAGAAAGCCCCCGATCGATTCGCGACCGAAACGTCCCGCTTCGACGTGTGCAACATGCTCATGACTCTCCCGATTGACAAGACCCCCGGGCCCCGGTGCCGATTCGGAAATCCACTCCGAACCTTGGTGCGCTAACACGAAATGCGTTAGCGCGTACGGGGCGATACCCTCACTCGGCCGTAGGTGTTGTTCGACAGGACGGGAATCGGTAGCACGGTAATGCTCAGGAGTGACAACTCGCACGCAGTGCGAGAATCTTGCAGGCGGCGGCAGGTCAACTCAGCAAGATCCGATCGCGCGAGCCGTTCGCGGCGGCGACCGATGTGAACGGGTTCAACGACTCGGAAGCTCCGCCGGGCGCTGCTCGACTTCATCGGCGCCCAATGGCAGGAAGGCGCATTGCCCGCGCCGCACGAGCGTCAACGACGGCGAGGCGGTGCCCAAGGTGATCGACTTCGGCGTGGCCAAGGCGATCCAGGGCCGGTTGACGGATGGCACGGTGTTCACGCAGTTCGAGCAGATGATCGGCCCGCCCCTCTACATGAGCCCCGAGCAGGCGGAGATCACGTCGGTCGACGTCGACACGCGCAGCTCGACTACGCCCTGACGCTGCGGCCCGACGCGGCCGAGTACCTGATGGCCAAGGCGGACCTGCTCCAGTGCCAGCTCAAGCTCAACCGCCGGGCGACGATCCCGCGATACACGTCCGACGTCCGGTGCTCGCCGGCGGAAATTCGGCCGTCTCCTTCTTCGACCCGACCGGGTTCCGGCTCACAACGTGATCGGCCGGGCACGCCGTGCAATTCTTGACCGCACGCACCCGGAAACCCCCGGTAGCGCACTTCCCCATTGCGCGGGCCGCTCGGCCGGCGCGGTCGGCCCGCGACGTGCGTCGCGCCCGCGCGCCGCCGCGAGATCCGCGTCCGTTCTCCACACACGTCGGACCGCGAATTTTTCTGTTGCGTTGCCCGACGTTCGGTAGTGAAGTGCCCCCTTCCAAAGTGAGGCGACACCGCGTGACCCGAACCTGTTCGACTCTCGCGCTCCGGCGCGTCGTGGGATCGATCCTCGTCCCGGTGCTGCTCGCGAGCGGCCCGATGGTTCTGGCTGCGCCCCCGGCGCCGGCGGCCGCGACGCGGCCGGCGATCGCGAAGGCGACGACCGTCCCGGCGATGGCCGTCCCCGACGCGCCTCCGAACCCGCGCGACGTCAAGATCGACAAGCTCGTCAAGTACCTGTTCGACGAGTACGGCCGGCTGCTCAAGAGCCCGGACTGGGTCACGCGGTCGCTGGCGCTGATCTCCATCGCGCGCCTGCCGACGGAAGCGACGACGAAGGTCCTGCTCACGTTCGTGGCGCGGGACCCGCACCCGGCGGTGAAGATGGTGGCGTGGGAGGCGCTGCTCGCCCGCGCCCCGCTGCTGGACGACGAGGCGCACGCGAAGTGGCTCTACGCCGGGTGGAAGCTCGCGGAGGAGGGTCATTTCCGCGGGCGGCTGCGGATCGGGCTGGTGCGGGCGATGGCGACCGGGCTGGTGACGAAGCAGGCCAAGGACGCGTTCACGCAACTGCTGGCGATGGCGAAGGGGTCGTACGTGGGAGACGACCAGGTGGTCAAGGAACTGGGCGTGACGCTCAGGGCCTGGCGCAGCGCGAACGCGATCGACCTGGTGGACGAACTGGTCAAGGTGGCCTCGGGCAAGAGCGCCGACGCCGAGCGGGCGGCGGGCGTGCTCCGCGCCGCGGGGGCGCCGGCGGGCGATCTCGCGGCGTGGTGGAACACCGAGAAGCTCGCGTGGCGCGACGTGAAGCGCGACATCCGGGACGAGCCCTGGCGGAAACTGACGGCGAACGTCCTGCCCAAGGTGCTTTCGCGCGAGCAGATCGATCCGGACTCCAAGGCGTGGTACAAAGAGCTCGAGCTCAAAAAACCGCAGATCAAGAACTTCGACGTCGCCTTCGTGGTGGACATCAGCGGGTCGATGACGACCGCGATCGAGTGGCTGCGGCGCGAGGCGAGCGCGACGGCGGCGGTGCTGGGCATCTTCGCGCCCGAGCCGCGGATCGGGGTGACGTGGTTCTCGGGGCCCAAGACGGACGTCCAGACCGTGAAGCTGACCGGCAAAATCGCGGACGTCCGCACCGCACTGAAGGGGATGAAGACCGAGGGCGGGGGCGAGGAAGAGTTCGCCAAGGCGATGGAGCAGGCGTACACGACGCACCCGTGGCCGACGTCCGAGTCGGCGCGGAAGGTGATGATCGTGCTGAGCGACGAGGAGATCGTGGCGCGGCTGCGGCCCGAGTGCGCCCGGCTCGCGCGCGATTTCGCGGCCAAGAATTTCCGCACGTACTTCGTCACCCCGGACAAGCGCATTTTCCCGGGATTCACCGCGACCGCCGAGGCCGGAAAGGGCGCGGCGCTGGGGCTGGGCCTGCCCCGCGCGCCGCGGGCGGGCGCGGCGCCTGCGCGGGGGAGAGCCTCCGCGCCCGTGGCGCTGTCCGACGCCGGGACGGTCGCGCTGATCTCCAAGATCGTCGGCGACGCGGTCACGCCGGAGTACCGGGACCGCATCATCCCGCTGGTCACGATCGTGCTGGCGATGAACACCGAGCCGGCGGACTGAGTGCGCCCTCAATCGGAACGGGCTGGGCTCGGCGCCCTCCCCGTCCTGCCAGGAGATGATTGCCTGCCCCGCCATGGTCGTGCCGCGCCTACCGCCGGGTACCCACTGCGGGCGTCATTTTTTTCTTCGGCGGATTTGCCGCAAGGGCTCGCAGTCGACGCCCGGCACGGTCCGCGAGGGCCATGTTGATCTGCGCCACCTTCGGGCCAATGGGATGGGAACGGCGATGACTCGGCGCACGTGAACGTAAGGCGATCCGCGAACAAGTCGTTCAGGGCGAAGTTGCGGGAGCAGGCGAATACACAATGGGCAATCAACCGAACGACTTGGCGGCGCAGATCCTTGCGCTGGCCGCCGACCGCGCGCGGCACGTCGAGCACCTCGCGGCGATCGACCGGGCGCTCGCCGCGGTCGGGCGGGCGCTGGCCGACATGGCTGGACAGAAGGCGGCGACCGTCATTCGGAAGGCCAGGCGGAACCCGCGCGGTCGCGACCGCCGGCGTTAGCCGTTTCCGAGTCGTGGGCCGCAGCCTGCGAGCGGTGTCGGCGGCTGCAATCTCGTGGAATGTTGTGTGCGGCCTCGGTATCGTACCGGCTTGGCCGGCGGGTACTCCCCGGAGAAGGTTCCCCCCCTTCCTTCTTCACCCCGCCGGCCTTTTCGTGCGCGGGTTGCGGATCGGCTACCCGGGCAATCCCGCCGGGCCGCCGGGACGCATCCGCGCCAGTTGCTCGTCGATCTCGTCCACCCTCCGAACTGCGGCGCGGCGCCGTTCGAGCAGGTCTTCCTGCAGTTGTGAGATGTGGGCGTGCAGCACGCTCGAACTGACGCCGATGCTCGCCGCCGCCGCCTCGCATCCCTTCCGCCCGGACAGGAGGGCCTCGAGGACTTGTCGCTGCGTTGCCGACAGGCCCTTCAGCACCACCCCCGGCGCGAGGTGCGCGTCTTCCGGGAATCCGGCCTGGGGGGGTTTGGTCACGTCCGCTCGGTCAGTCCCTTTGTCCATGATGGCCTCGCAGGTCGGTGGGGCCGACGGGCCACTCGCGTGTCCGTGGGCACCGCGTCCGAAAAATACCGGCGAGGTGGTCATCATCGACCACCTCGCCGCCCCCGCCCTTGCACGTTGTCCGCGACGCCCGGGCGGTCACCCACGACCGCCCCGCGCCTGTCGACCGTGCGCCGGTTTGGCGCCGGGTCTGTTAACATTAACTTCGCCGCCCGCCCGCCCATCTTGCGCGCGGGCTCGAATTTTTCCCGACCGCACGCCCGCCGGCGATGTGAGGAGCGTCGATGCCCGACCCGTTTCCGTCCACCCACTGGAGCTTGGTCGCCGGGGCAACCCACCCGGCCCCCGACGCGCGCCGGCGGGCGCTGGCCGCGGTCTTCGACCGCTACGCGCCGGTCCTCCGCCTGCACCTGCAACGGCGCCACCGGATACCCGCCGACGAGGCCGAGGACGTCCTCCAGTCCTTCGTGGCCGACGCGCTGCTCGAACGGAAGTTGCTGGCGCGGGCCGAGCGGGGCCGCGGGCGGTTTCGCGCGTTCCTGCTGACCGCGCTCAACCGGTTCGTGGTCAGCCGGTACCGGTACGAACGGGCGGCCAAGCGCGGAGCGGGGAGGGCCGCCCCGCTGACCCCCGACCTGCCGGTAGCGGACGGCGGCCCGGCGCCGGACGATTCGGTCGGGGTCGAGTGGGCCCGCGCCGTGATCGCCGACGCGATCGACCGGATGCGCCGCGACTGCCAGTCGAAGGGGCGCGACGACGTGTGGGGCGTGTTCGAATCGCGCATCCTCCACCCGGCCCTCCGCGGCGCCGAGCCGGCCGCGTACGCCCACCTGGTCGACCGCTTCGGGTTCGGCTCGCCCCAGCAGGCGTCGAACGCCCTGGTCACCGCCGTCCGCTCGTTCAACCGGGCCCTCCGCGCCGCGGTCGGGAGCTACGAGCTGTCGGACGCCCGTGTCGAGGAGGAATTGCGGGACCTGAGAAGATTTGTGGCCCGCGGCGCGCAGGACGGCGGCGCCGATCGCGAATGAATGGATGGGACGATGGACGACGGCGAGGCGGACGACATGAATCGGGATTCCCTCTTGCTCCTTCTGAACCTGGACGAGGTGGCTGCGACCAGTTGGTCGTCCGGCGACCTCGGGCAGATCCTGTCCCACCAACTCGCCGCGCCGCTCGTGCTGGAGGTGACCGACAAGACGTGCGGCGACGCGGGTGCCGCCCCCATCCGGTCGTTGGGCGAACTCCTGCGCCACCCGAGGCCGCCCCTCGAACTATTGAAACTGACCAAGGAGCTGGCCAAGTCGAGCGACTCCCGCCAGACCAGCCCGATCCCCCCGGAGGTGGCGACCGTCCTGTATTACGCGTCGATCGCGACGGCCGTCGACCGCCACGGCACGCTGATCACGAGCCTCTCGCCCCCCGAGGTCGCGGACGGATTCCGGTGGTGTATGAATCAGCCGTGGGTCGACGGCCACCTCGTCCGGGTGTTCGAGCATGCCGTCGAGTCGTTGGCCACTCGGTCGACCCCGTAAGGCGAAGAATGGCAACGAACATTGCGGTTCGCCAAATTTCAGTTGTGATCGCGATCGTGGAGCATTAAGCTTTCCGCGACCCGGGTAAGGGTCGTGGGTGAGCGACATGAAACAAATGCGATCAACGGTTGGGGGTGCGGGAACGGACGGGGCGTCCGCGCGGCGGGCCCGGTGCGGGCGGTCGTGGGCCGCATTCACCATGCTCGCCGGCACGTTATGGGCCTCGCCCGCGCCGGCCGGCGTGCTGACGTTCTCCGATCAGGACGGTGATTCCGGCCCGCTGTCGCGGGGCGGCAACACCGCCAATGCGAACACGTTCACTACGGCCCACGGGACGCCGCCCGGTGTCACGGCGACGTTTGACGGGTTTAACCGGGTCGGGCCGAACGCGACGTGGCTCGATTTCGACCACACCGGCGGCCCCGACTGGCGCGCCGTGGTCGGGACGTCCGACACCGCCCTGATCACGTTCTCGGCGCCCGTCGCGGTCGACCGGATCTGGATCAAGAACGACTTCGGGAATTGGCCGGGCGACCCGAGCGACCCGGACGGCTATCTCGTCCGCGTGCGCGGGATCGCGCCCGACAACGCGGTCGCCTGGGAATACGCGTACGAGGCGGCGACCTTCGACGATTTTACCGACCAGTTCTTCCCCGTCGTGACGGGCACGGGCAAGACCGTCCTCCGGGTCGAGTTCGAGAACCTGGCCGACGTGGCGTTCGACGACCTGTCCGTCGTGGCCGTCCCCGAGCCCACGGGGATATGGGCGCTGGCCGTCGGTGGCATGGCCGCCGCGGCCCGGCGGCGGCGCCGCCGCCGTGTGTGTCTACGTAGAGTCGATTAATCGAGGGCGAATATGGCGACGATTCGGGCATGGAATTCGACGACCGACCCCACCAGCGCGGTCTGCGCGACGGCGACGTTCCGATCCGGGAACAACTCCGCCGCCGGGGGCGCGTGGGAGTACAACGTCGGCAACCAGTACGCGCAGCTCACATGGGGGACCGTGGACGGCAATTTCAACAATGTGGAGATGCAGGCCGACTTCGAAGCCCCCGAGGGGGGCGGTGCGAACCTGGTCACGTTCGGGATCGACAGCGGGCCCGTCCTGGAATATGGGGGCCGCACCTACTCGACGATCCACAAGGTCGGATTCAACGTGTCGATCGACGGTTCCTCGAGCGTCCAGTGCGTGAAGTGGCTCAGCCTGCTGGTGACGTTCTACGACGCGAACGACAACCCGGACTCGATCTCGGTCGGGGAGAACGACCTCCCCGTCGCCTGCTCGACGCTGGTCGAGTCGTTAGTCAAGTCGACCGCGAAAGCGCCGGCCGGGGCGGCCACGACCAAGGCCACGACCAAGGCCGGGGCCGTCGACGCGAATACCACGGTCTCGGCCAAGATTGTGTCGACCAGTAAGGTCATCGAGCCGGCGAACGGGTTTGTGCCCAAGCGGGTGGTGGTCAGCGGCCTTGTGCACATGTCGGCCAACGTCGCCACGCCGGGCCAGAGCGCGCTGGTCGGAAAGATCTGGGTGTGGACCGACGCGTGCGCGGCGACCTGAGTAATGGTGGGACGCCCCCGGCCGTCGGCCCGAGGGCGGCCGGCCAGGAGGCGGCCCCGTGGAAGA
>DATHXE010000734.1:0-6773 GCA_035459845.1 Tepidisphaeraceae bacterium
CGGACGTACGTCTCGAGCAGGGCGAGGTCGGCGGGCGTGGTCGGGGCGCCGGCGCGGTCGTAGATCGCGACGGCCTCGTCGAGCGACTTGCGGGCGGCGGCGCCGCGCCCCAGGGCGATGTTGGCCGACCCCTCGGCGACCTTGGCGTCGGCCGTGCGCAAATCGGACAGTTGGCGGGCGGCGCGCTCGCCGTCGGCCGAGCGGAGGGCGTCGTCGCGCGCGGCGGCGATGCGGACGTACGCGAGCACGGCCGTCCCGACCAGCGCCAGCATGACGGCGGCCGCCGTCACGACCGCCGCCCGGTGCCGCCGGACGCGCGTCCGCAGGACGTACCCGAGCGTCGGGGCGCGCGCGGAGACGGGCTCGCCGGCGAGGTAGCGGCCCAGGTCGGCCGCCAGGTCGCCGGCGGACGTGTACCGGCGGTCCGGGTCGCGCGCCAGGGCCTTGAGGATCACGGCGTCGAGGTCGCGGTCGATCGACGGGTCGGCCTTGCGCGGCGGGACCGCGTCGACGTCCGTCACGCGCCGAAGCAGGTCGAGGTAGCTGCCGGTCACGTCGTGCGGAAACTGCCCGGTCAGCAGGTGGTAGAGGATCACGCCCAGCGCGTAGACGTCGGAGCGGGTGTCGACGCGGTCGGGTCGGCCGGCGGCCTGCTCGGGGCTCATGTACGCGGGCGTGCCGGCGACGTCCCCGTCGACCGACATGGCGTCGGCGGCGGCGGCGCCGGCTTCGCCCGTGGACTTGGCAAGGCCGAAGTCGAGCACGCGGGGCTCGCCGGCGTCGGTCACCATGACGTTGGACGGCTTGAGGTCGCGGTGGATGACGCCGCGCTGGTGGGCGTGGCGGACGGCCTCGCAGACGGTGCGGACCAGGGCGACGATTGCGCGGCGCGCCAGCGCGCGGGCGCGGACGTACTCGTCGAGCCGGACGCCGGCGACGCGCTCCATCGCGTAGTAGTAGACCCCGCCGTGCAGGCCGCTCTCGTAGACGCGGGCGATGTGCGGGTGCTCGAGGCGGGCGGACAGCTCGACCTCGCGCTCGAACCGCCGGCGGGCGCGCTCGGAGCCGAACCCGGCGGCGCTCATCAGCTTGAGCGCGACCCGGCGGCGCGTGCCGAGCTGCACGGCCTCCCACACCACGCCCATGCCGCCCTCGCCGAGCCGGCCGACGATCTCGTAGCCGGCAATGTGCGGGACGGCGGTCGCGGAGGCGTCAGCGGAAGGCGCACCGGCCGTGAGGGTCGCGTCGGCGGGGTCCGCGAGCGCCTGGCGCGCGGCCGACAGGATCCCCGGGAGCGCGTCGCGGAGCTCGTCGGCGGACAAGGTCCGGCTCTGGCGCTCGATCGTCTCGAGGATGTCCTGGGCCCGCACGCCGGACATGGGTCGGCGGCAGTGTATCCGGCGACGCTAGCGAAGGGTGAGAAAAAGCGGGGCGGGCGAATCACCGCCCGCGCGGCGCCAGCAGCGCCCGCGTCAGCACGATGTGCCCCGCCAACGCCCCGGCGACGCAGACCGACCCGATCCACGCGTACGGCAGGTGCAGGACGAGCTGCAGCGGCGGCCGCACGTCGGGCCAGGCGAACGGGAGGGGCGAGGACATCATCGCCACGCGCATCACGTTCAACAGCAGTGCGAAGCCGATGAGGTTGAACGCCCACGCGGCGGCGCGCGAGCGGCTCGCGAAGGGGGCGAGGAGGAGCGCGAGCACGCCGGTGACGATGTCGAAGTTCTGGCCGGTCCAGGTCATCGTCGGCGGGATCACGCCGCGGCCGGCCCAGTGGTGGAGAACGAGTTCGAGCGGGAGGCGAAAGGCCTGGAAGGCGACGAGGGCGGCGAGGGGCAGGCCGATGGCGAGCGCCCGGCCGGTGCGCGAGAACGCGAAGAGGACGCCGGCAAGGTTGATGGCGGCGAAGTAGAGCGGGATGCGCGGCATCGGCCCGTCGGCGAGCAGGCCGGTCGCGACCGGGACCGAAGTGATCGCGACCCACAAGAGCAGGCCGATGTGGACGGCGGCGGTGCGCCGCCCGGCGGGCAGCCCGAGCCGGCGGTGGGCGGCGAAGACGCCGACGACGACCACGCCGAGAACTGCGGCGACGATCAGCACGAACGCGGCGAGGGAGGCGGGGGTGGCGGGGGTGAAGGGCATCGCGATGCGTGTCGTGGCACGGGCTACCAGCCCGTGAGTCAATGGGTGCGATCGATACGCTCTTACGACAACAGCAGCTCCAGGTCCTCCCGCTTCAACCCCCCGATCAGCGAGTTGTCCTCGCCGATGATCGCGTCCGCCAGGGCCCGCTTGGACTGCTGAAGCTCCAGCACCTTTTCCTCGACCGTCCCCTTGGCGATCAGGCGGCAGGCGAAGACTTGTCTCGTCTGGCCGATGCGGTGCGTGCGGTCGATCGCCTGGGCTTCGACGGCGGGGTTCCACCACGGGTCGAGGAGGAAGACGTAGTCGGCCGCCGTCAGGTTCAGGCCGACGCCGCCTGCCTTGAGGCTGATCAGGAACAGCTTGAGCTTGGGGTCCGATTGGAAATTCTCGACGCGCGCCTGGCGGTCCTTTGTCTTGCCGTCGAGGTACTCGTACTTCACCTTCCGCTTGTCGAGCCGCTTCCTGACGATCGCCAGGAAGGACGTGAACTGCGAGAAGACCAGGGCTTTGTGGCCCTCGTCGGCGATCTCCTCCAGGCGGTCCATCAGCGTGTCGAGCTTGGCGCTGGGCTCGTCGATGCGCGACTTGTCGATCAGGGCCGGGTGACACGCGGCCTGGCGCAGGCGCAGGAGCGCTTCGAGGATCTGGATCTTGGCCTTGGCGATGCCTTCCTTCTCGATGCGCGCGAGCAGGTTCTGGCGGTAGAACTCCTTGAGCTCGTCGTAGTGCTTGCGCTGGTCCTTATCGAGCTCGCAGAAGATGGTCTGCTCGAGCTTGGCGGGCAGGTCCTTGGCGACCTGCTCCTTGGTGCGGCGGAGGACGAACGGACGGACGGCCCGGCTGAGGATCATCCGCGCGTCCTCGTCGAGCGCGTGCGTGGCGGTGCCGGTCTTGGTGAAGACGGACGCGCCGCCGAGCATGCCCGGGTTGAGGAAGTCGAACAAACTCCAGAGCTCGCCGAGGTGGTTCTGGACGGGCGTGCCCGAGAGGGCCAGGCGGTGGCGGGCCTTGAGCAGGCGCGCGGCCTTGGCGGACTCGCTGGCGGCGTTCTTGATCGCGTGGGCCTCGTCCAGGATCGCGTAGTCGAACTCGACGTCCTTCAGGTACGTGATGTCGTTGCGGAGCGTGCCGTACGTCGTCAGGACGATGTCGTAGTCGGACAGGTGTTCCGTGCCCTTGGTGCGGGCGGCGTGGGAGTGGTCGAGGATCTTCAGGTGCGGGGCGAAGCGGGTCGACTCCTGCGTCCAGTTGAAGATGAGCGAGCGCGGGACGACGATGAGGGTGGGGGCGGATCCGCTCACGGGCGATTTAGCATCGATTGCCGGCGTCGCGTCCTTCCCCTTCTTCTTCTGACTCCCGACTTCTGGCTTCTGACTTCTCTCCGCCTTCCGGTCCACGAGCATCGCGAGGACCTGCACGGTTTTCCCAAGCCCCATGTCGTCCGCAAGGCAGCCGCCGAAGGAGAACTCCCGCAAGAACCGCATCCAGCCGAGCGCGTGCTTCTGGTACGGGCGGAGCTCGCCGCGGAAGTCGGCGTGCGGCTCTTCCGGGCTCACGCCCTCGAACCGGCGGAGCGTCTGGCGCGTCTGCTCGAAGGCGGCGTCCCACGTCGCCTCGGGGCGGGCGGCGAGCAGCGCGTCCAGCACGCCGACCTGCGACTTGCGGTACTCGATGTGGTCGCCCTTGTCGTCGCCCATGCCGGCCAGCGCGCCGTACTTCTTGAGCCAGTCGTCGGGCAGCATGCCGAGCGTGCCGTCGTCGAGCGTGATCATGTGCTCGCCGCGGCGCAGGGCCGCGAGGAGTTTTGGCAGCGAGACCATCTGGTCGCCGAACTGCACCTTGCCGTGCAGCTCGAACCAGTCGATCCCGCTGGTGACCTCGATCTTGAACTCGCCCGGCTGGCGGTAGAGTTTCCCCTCGGCCTCGACCTTCCACCCGTCCTTGACGAGGGCGGCGACGAGCTTGGGCATCTTCGACGCGGCGACGCCCCATTGTTCCTGGCGGGAGTGGTAGTCGTACGCGGTCCGCGCGCCCAGCGCGTACAGGCGGGCGATCGCCTCGGCCTCCTTTTGCGCATCCCGCAGGAACACGCGCCGGCCGGGCGTGTCGACGACGGGTTGCACGGGGTCGGCGTCGCCCACGCGACCGAGCGGGGTGTCGCCGTAGTCGAACGTGACGGCCGCGGGCAGGCGGTTGGCATTGTTGTCGTACCCGTAGCCGTACGCGGGCTTGGCCGGGGCGGCCTTGACGACCAGCGATGGCGTCATCGGCGGGCGGACGGTTTCGAGGCGCAGCTCATCGGGCAAATCGACGAGCGGCCGGTTCGCCCTGCCGCCGGCACGGTGCAACTCGCGGAGCAGGTCCGTCGCCCCTTCGGCCGGCACGCGCAGCTCGGACTTGGCGCGCAAATGCGTGACCCACCCGAACGCCCCGCCGTCGTCGAGCGGGTCGATGACGACTGGCCCGTCGGGCGTGGCGGGCGGCCAGACCACGAGCCCGCCGGCGACGACCAGCGTCGGGCGCGTCACGTCGCGCCGCTCGTCCCCGCGGAACAGCGCGCCGGTGACGACGTACTCGTCCTTCGCCGGGTCGCGGGCGACGCTCACGCGGAACGTCCACGGCTCGTCGCCGCCCCACGCGGCCGGCAGCGGGTCGGCCTTGGCCTGCGTCGATTGCCCGGCTCCCGGGCGAAATAGGGCCCGGCCGGTGCGCCCGATCGCGGGCATGACGGCGGCGGCGAGCGGGGCGCCCAGCCGGAACTTGGCCGAGTCCTGCCGGCCGTAGTAATAGTCGTAGTCGTACGACGAGGATTCGCCGCCCGTCAGCATCGCGCAGATCAGGCGGTCGGTGGCGTCCGGCATCGCGCCGATCGTCGCCTGCCGCACCTTGAGCCCCTTGGGCTTGGCCCGGTCGCCGTTCTGCTTGCGATCGCGGTAGCTGACCTCGACGACCAGCCCCTTGCCCGCCAGCGTCGCGCGCTGGTCGATCACGTAGCAGACCTCGCGCCCCGCCGGCCAGATCTCGTCGGCCGGGGCGGTGTAGCCGTACGGGTCGTCGACGGTGCCGCCGGTGTCGTCGGCGGCGTCGCCGAACCGGGCGAGGGCGGACTTCCAGCGCGGCTCCTTGGGCTGGGCCGGTTGCTGCCCCGACGGCGGCTGCGCGAACGCGCCGATGTTCAGGATCTGCATCTGCCGGCCGTCCGCGAGCGTGACCGTCTTGGTGACGCTGGCCGCCCCCCCGTCGAACACGCGACCGTCCTCCTCGGCCTCGAGCATCGTCGCCCACACGTGCTCGCAGACGACGTTCGGCGCGGCCCCGCACGAGCACGTGCACCCGCTCGTCTGATCGTCCCACCACACCTTGACCTTGTACCGCCGGCCACCGTCCTCCACGCCCGCCCGCAGCGCGCCGGGCTTCACGTCGATCAGGTCGAGCGCGCCGTCATGGAAGATCTCGTCGCCCTTCTTGCGAAGCGTCGGCAGCATGCGCGCCTCGGCGTCGGACACGACCTGCTCGAACCGGACGAGGGACATGGGGCCGGATGGTAGCGTCCGCGCCGCGCGGGGCGAAGTGCCTCGAAGGAAATTGTTTAGCCGCGACCCGTAGGACGAGCTTGAAGCGAGTCCGAAGGCGAGCGCGGAGGCGCGGTGACGCAAGAAGGAATCACTTCGCCAGGGTCGCGATCAACCGCCAGACCAGATGCGGCGACAACTTCCGCTGCAGCGACTTGTTGAACTCGTCCACCAACTTGTCGAACCGCTCGCTGTACGGCAGCCGGTCGCGCCGGCCGATGTCTTCGCCGAGCAGGTCGCGCAGACGTGCGCGGTCCTCGTCGCTCACCTCCGGCGCCGGCGACTTGGCCGCCCCGAGCTTCGGCAGCTTCCCGCCCTTGCGCAGGTTCAGTAAATGCCGCCACACTTCCTGCCGCGTCGGCTTCGGCTCGCCGTGCTCGGCCGCGTACGCGCGGTAGACCGATTCGAAGTGCGGCGTGTACGGGAGGTCGTCCGCCGTCCGCGCGATCTGCTCGTACAGCGCGATCAGCGCGTCCGCCTTCACCGCCACCTTCTGCTCGACCCCGGCGAACAGCGTCCCCGGCGCCTTGGCGTCCTCGACGGTCGCCTCGCCGCCGTCACCGACGGTGCGGTCCAGCAACAGCAGCACGTTTCCGAACGGGTCCTTCGCCGTCGCGCGAAACCCCCGCGCCACCGCCTGCGGCGGCGCGTTGAACCGCAGCTTCAACTCGTCCCGCTTCGCGTAGATCGCGCGCACGCTCTCGACCAGGTAATACGTCGCGTTCTCGGGCAAATCCGGGTCCGAGTGCAGCACCAGCTCGGTCGACTCGTCCCCCATCTTAAAGCTCGCCACCCGCTGGTCCTGCCGGACCAGCGCGAGCCCCAGCGTGTCCCGGTAATACCGCACCGCGGCCTCGACCGACGGCACGCGGATCAAAACCCGGTCGACCTTCTTGAGCACGCGAGCAGTCTAGTTGTCCGGGGGTCCATGTCCATCATCGGCGGCGAGCGTGTGCGCAGCACACCCGCTTGCGGGTTAGCGGTCCAGTGGCGGTGCGGGACGACAAGCCCTGCAACGACACAGAGACACAGAGAAAGCCACTCCGGCTCTCC
>DATHXE010000735.1:0-10271 GCA_035459845.1 Tepidisphaeraceae bacterium
CGGCGACGCCGCCGAAGCCCGCCATGACGCGGTTGTTCAGATCCTCCTGCAACTCGCTCAACGCGCGGATCGGCCGGAACTGCGCGCGGCTGCCATCGGCATTGACGCCGGAGATCGCGCCGTCCAGCGGCTCGATCTTCAAGCCGTCCACCGCCACCACCGTGTGCCCGTCGTTCATGAGGTGGTGCGCCAGCGTGAACCCCGCCGGCCCCAGCCCGACCACCAGCACCTTCTTCCCCGTCGCCTCGCGCGGCACCGGCCGCGCGAAGTTCAGCGGGTTCCACCGCGTCAGCAGACTGTAGATCTCGAACCCGTAAGGCAGGTTCAGCACGTCCTTGAGCGTCCGCGTCTCCGCCTGCGGAATGTCGACCGGCTCCTGCTTCTGGTAGATGCAGGACTTCATGCAATCGTTGCAGATCCGGTGACCCGTCCCCGCGCACATCGGGTTGTCGACCGTCACCACCGCCAGCGCCCCGATCGGGCTCCCCTGCCCCTTCACCTCGTGCATCTCGCTGATCTTCTCTTCCAGCGGGCACCCGGCCAGCGGCACCCCGAACACCGTCGCCTTGGGCTTGCCGTCCTTATCGCGCAAGCCTTTCGCGCACGAGTCCTTCGCCTGGTGGTGGCACTTCACGCAGTAGCTCGCCTGATCGAGCGCGCCCACGAGATCCGTCCCGTGGTCCGTCAGTCCGAACCCCTCGCGCCGCCGCCAGTGCTCCGGCCCGAACGCAAACTGCTCCGCCCCGTTCACCCCCACCGTCTCCACCGGCACCAGGTGCAACAGGTCCAACTTCTTCGGCAGCTTGAACAACACCCCGTTCCGGTGCGCCGCCCGCCCCTCCGGCGTATGAACCGCCCACCCCGCGTAGTGCGCCGCCAGCCCCAGCTCCGCCGCGTGCGCCTTGTCGTCTTCGATCCACTTGGCCACCGCGTCCCCGTAGCTCTGCTCCGTCAGCGGCCCCCCGATCAGCATCTCCAACTCCGCCCGCACCGCCCCCACATCGATCGCCTTCGCCTGCTCGACCGTGATCCGGTTCACCTTCTGCTGCACGAACCGCCGCTTCACCACGAACAGCGGCGCCAGCTCGTGGTGCTTCGTCTGCAACTCGCGCAGCGCCCCCCCGATCCCGAACAACTCGCCGATGAAGTCCTCCACGAACGGCGCCAGCGCCACGATCAGGTCCGACTCCGCCTTCCCCGTCGGCACCTCCGCTCGCGCCGCCACCAGCCGCGCGTGCAGCCCCTCCGACCACGCCTTCAGCTTCTCCACGAACGCCCGATCCAGGCGCACCAACCCCTCACGATCGTAAAGATCGCCCACCGTCATCCCAAACCCGATCCGACCCCCCTGCTCCGCTCGCTGTTCAGTCACGTCGATTATCCTCGTCTCTACCGGCGCCGCGCCGGGCCTATACCTATAGGGTATACGTCGCCCAGCGCCAAAGGTGCCGCGCGATCTGACGATCCCCGATCGGCGCTCAATCGAACTCCGGCCGATCCCCCCGGGCCCCGTGGCGCACGGTGAGAATCTCCACCACCGCGTCGGCCTCACGAACCCGGTAGTAGATGATGTAAGGGCGTACCGGCGTCGAACGCACCACCCGGTTCGGATCGATGTGCGAGCGGTGGACCTTCGAGCGACGAGGTAAGAACTCGAGCGAATCAATCGCCGCGAAAAGCCGCTCGGCTACGAGTTCCGCGTTCTGAGGCGACCGGCCGGCAATGTACCGGTACGCCGCGAGGATGTCGGCGGACGCCTCGGGCATCACGATGACGGCGTACCGCTTCGCCATCGCCTACCCCTGCTTGAACGCCGCGCGCAGTTCACTCTTGACCTCCGCCCACGGCCGCCCCTCGCCGCGCGCCGCCTGAGCCTCCGCGCGCGCGAGTGCCGCTTGCGTTTCGACATCCAAGTCTTCGATCGCCGGCCCCTCCTGTTCGAGGGCATCGAGCGCCGTCCGAACAAGTTCGTCGGCCGAGGCGAACCCCCCTCGCCGAACCTGTTCCTCGATCCGCCGTTCGGTTTCGGGTGTCAGCGAGATGCCCATCACGACCTCCCAGATACAAGCGATACACCCATCATACGCGGCGAGCCGTTTCCTGCCCAGCTTCGTCATGCCACTTCAGTCCGCTACTGGCACACTCCTTGCCGATCCTCTCTCGCGCTCTCCCGACCTTGCGGGAATTGCACGAAATTCAACGCCCTCGTACGCCCGCTGGCGAATTCTTCGCCACCCGCTGGCGACGGTTTGATACCTTGCACGATCCCCCCGATTTCGTGACCCTAGTATCCCCCATGGCCAACAACCAACCCACCCGCCGTTCGATCCTCGCCGCCGCACTCGCCATCGGACTCGTCGGCCCCCTCGCCTCGACGAGCGCCCGCGCCGCCGACTCCGTCGACGCCAAGGTCCAAGCTTCTCTCGACAAGGCCCTCGCCTTCCTCAAGTCCCAGCAAAAGCCCGACGGCGGCTGGCAGGGCGAAAAGGACCCGCCCGCCCTCACCGCCCTCCCCCTGCGCGTCTTCGCCCAGGACCCCAAGTCCGGCCCCGCCGCCGACTTCGTCAAGAAGGGCTACGCCAAGCTCCTCTCGTATCAACTCGACAACGGCGGCATCTACCAGGACCTCCTGGCCAACTACAACACCTCCATCGCCCTCTCCGCCCTCACCGCCTCGCAAGACCCCGCCCACAAGCCCTACGTCGACCGCGCCGTCGCCTACCTCAAGGGCATCCAGTGGACCGACAAGACCGGCCCCGGCCCCAAGGGTGAGAAGATCGCCGACGACAAGAACCCCTGGTTCGGCGGGTGGGGCTATTCCCGCGCCGGCCGCCCCGACCTGTCCAACGCCCAGATGGCCATCGAGGCCCTCCAGAACGCCGGCCTCTCCAAGGACGACCCCGCCTTCCAGAACGCCCTCAAGTTCATCACCCGATCCCAGAACCTCTCCGAAAAGAACGACCAGAAGTTCGCCGGCGACGACGGCGGCTTCGTCTACACCCCCGCCAACGACGGCGAGTCCCAGGCCGGCGTCATCATGGGCCCGGACGGCAAGCGCGTCGTCCGCTCGTACGGCTCCATGACCTACGCCGGGCTCAAGTCCATGATCTACGCCGGCCTCACCAAGGACGACCCGCGCGTCAAAGGCGCCTGGGCCTGGATCGGTAAGAACTGGACCCTCGACGCCAACCCCGGCATGCAGCCCAACGATCCCAAGCTGGGCGACATGACCCGCTACGGCCTCTACTACTATTACAACACGATGGCCCGCGCCCTCAACGTCTACGACGAGCCCACGATCGTCGACGCCAGGGGCGCCAAGCACGACTGGCGCGCCGAGCTCACCGACAAGCTCGTCTCCCTCCAAAAGGAAGACGGCTCCTGGACCGGCGAAAAGAAGTGGTTCGAGGACAACGCCGTCCTCGCCACGTCCTACGTCGCCCTCGCCCTACAGGAAATTCAGAAGGACCTGAAGGAACACCCCGCCAAGTGACACGTAGGGTGGGCACCGCCCACCGTTCGCGCTGCGGTGAAAGATGAAGTACTCGCCGTCGCCCAGCCGCGGAGCGGCGACAAAAAGTAGCCCAGGGCGTAAGCCCTGGGTTGACGAGCGACGCGATATTTGTTGTGGCGTGTGCCAAGCCCCGAAGGGGCGACAGATCGTGGCCCGACGACACCGACGACCGCCGTTCGACGATTCCCGTCATTCCAACCGGAACCGAACCATGCGTCTCCTCACTGCATCCTTCCTCACCCTCCTCCTCACTCTCCCCGCCCGCGCCGCCACCCCCGCCGAGACCGCCAAGGCGACCATCGAGAAATCCCTCGACTACCTCGTCAAGGACCAGCAACCCAGCGGCTCCTTCCAGCGCTCCGATCGCGAGCCCCCCGCCGTCACCGCCCTCGTCCTCCGGGCGATCGTCCAATCCCCCAAATACGGCCCCGCGTCCGAGCCCGCCAAGAAGGCCGTCGCCTACCTCCTCACCCAGCAGCAACCCAACGGCGGCATCTACAAGGACATGCTCGCCACCTACAACACGGCCATCTCCCTGTCCGCCCTCGCCGCCGTCAACGACCCCGCGCTCAAGCCCAACATCGAGAAGGCCGTCACCTACCTCAAGGGCGCGCAGACCGGCGCCATCGCCGGCGCGGGCGGGGCCAAGATCGACCCCAACGACCCGAAATTCGGCGGCTGGAACTACGGCGGCGCGCGCGGCGGCCTGGAAGACGTCTCCAACACCGCCATCGCCCTCGAAGCCCTCAAGGACGCCGGCCTCAAGCCCGAAGACCCCGCCTACCAGAACGCCCTCAAGTTCGTCACCCGCCTCCAGAACAACTCCGAGACCAACCCCTCCGCCAAGTGGGTCGGCGACGACGGCGGCTTCATCTACAACCCCGGCAAGGCCGGCGAGGGCGGGTCCGCCGCCGGCGAGTACACCACCCCCGACGGCAAGCGCCTCCTCCGCTCCTACGGGTCGATGACCTACGCCGGCCTCAAGTCGTTGGTTTACGCCGGCGTCTCGAAAGACGACCCGCGCGTCAAGGCCGCCTGGAAGTGGGTCGGCGAGAACTTCACCGTCGACGTCCACCCCGGCCTCGCCGCCAACGGCCCCGAGTCCGCCAGGGACGGCATCTTCTACTACTACGTCGCCTTCGCCAAAGCCCTCGCCGCCTACGGCGAGCCGAAGATCACCGACAAGGCCGGCAAGGTCCACGACTGGCGCGAAGCTCTCATCGCCAAGCTCGCCAGCGTCCAGAACGCCGACGGCTCCTTCACCGGCACCCAGAAGTGGATGGAGAACAGCCCGACGATCGCCACGTCGTTCGCCGTGCTCGCCCTCCAGGACGCCGAGCGCGACCTGGCGGCTCGGAAGTAAGCCGCAATCCCCCACTTGTAACCGCCCCGCTCGCGGGGCGCGTCCAGGACCGCTCGACGGGTAGACACTCATGAAACTCGGACTCCTCTCCCTCCTTGCCACCGCCGCCACGCTCCTCCTCACCGGGTGCGCCAGCACCGGCAACCTCACCCAAATCCCGGGCGGCGCGCGCCTCGTCGCCGAATCCCCCGCCCCCCTCGTCTACACCGCCGACGCTCCGGGCACCGTCTACGTCCGCGACCGCACGACCAGCGCCGTCGTCAAGTCCGCCAGGCTCACGCCCGGCCAGAAGTTCGAGATGCCGGCCCCCGCCGGCGCGGCCTACGAAGTCTTCTTCAAGGCCGCCGAGAAGCGCGAGTACCACCCGTCGTACAACCCGTAACCAAGACCACCGTACACGTCCGCCCGCGCCGCCGCCGACCGGCGCACGCCAAATCATGTTGATCGCACCCACGGGACGTCGTATCCCGTGCAGGGGCAATTAGTTCGATTCTATACTTTCACCCTTCTGGGAAGGAGTTCGCATCGTGAAGAGTCGCTCCACTTGGGCCTCCGGGCTCGCCGCGCTGGTCCTGGGCATCACCGCGCCCGCCCGCGCCGACCTGTTCCCCGCCGCCGACGCCGGGTTCTCGCCGTACGCCGCGCCCCACGCCGTCGCACCCGCCGCCGATGACGACGACCTCGTCGACGAGCCCCTGCTGCTCGCCGACCTGCCCGACGTCGCCAAGCCCCTCTCGCTCGCCGAGTCGGCCCCCGCCCCCACCCGCATCCAGCCCGGCCGCGTCCGCTCCTACGACCTCCCCCCCGTCACCGTCGGCGGCGCCAAGCCCGGCGCGCTCCGCGAGGAGGACCGCGTCGGCCCCTACGGCCAGCCCCGCTGGACCGCCACCCGCCGCTTTCCCAACACCCGCGTCTACGTCATCCCCGAGGGCAAGCTCGAGGCCGAGCTCTGGTTCATCCCCCGCTTCCTCAAGAACGGCAACACGAACGGCCGGTACCTCGCCGAGATCGAGTACGGCCTCCCCTACCGGTTCCAGCTCGACCTCTACTACCGCCTCGACGTCGACACCGACGGCAACGGGGAGAACGGCGCACAGATCGAGCTCCGCTGGGCCGTCGCCGACTGGGGCAAGATCTGGGGCAACCCCACCCTCTACGCCGAGTACATCTTCCACGAGGACTCCGCCGACGCCATCGAGTTCAAGCTGCTGCTGGGCGACGAGCTCGCCCGCGGCGTCCACTGGGGCGTCAACTTCGTCGCCGAGCTCGAGACCGGCGGCGAGCGCGAGTACGTCTACGAGGTCGACGCCGGCATCTCCTTCACCGTCATCGACGAGGTCTTCAGTGTCGGCGCCGAGGTCAAGGCCGAGTTCGCCAGCGTGAAGGACAGCCGCAGCGACCTCGAATGCTCCGTCATGGTCGGCCCCTCCTTCCAGTGGCGCCCGATGCCCCAGCTGTCGGTCAACTTCGCCCCGCTGTTCGGCGTAACCGACGACGCCCCCACCGCCCGCGTCTACCTGAACATCGGGTGGGAGTTCTAACGCCCCGTCGAGCGAACGGCGCGCGCACCCGACCACTGACGCGCGCGCGTCCGCCCGAAAGCCCACGGAGCTTGCTCCGTGGGTTCATTCCGAGATGCGCACACCGCGCCGCGGGTGACACCCGGTCACCCGCGGCGCACGCGCGGCCGCGATCCCGTAGAATCCGTACCGCCGTGTCGAACGTCCTCCTCCATCCCTTCGCGACCTCCGCGCCGCACGGCACGACCGAGGAACGACCCGACCCGCACACCACCCCGCCCGATCACGGCCGACCGACCTCCTCGGACATACCCCAACGACCCGCGGCCGAGTCGAGCGGGCCCGGCCCGGAGTGCTCGGCAACGCCGCGGCGCCCCGGATCGATCGATCGACCTCACGCCGTACCCTCGTCTTCGCTCCTCCGCCGCATTCTGCTCGGCGACCCGCGCGTCCCGCGAAATCGCCGCAACGATTCCACGCTTCTCGCCGCCGCCCTCGCGCTGGCCGCCCACGGCGCGCTCGCCCTGGCGGCCCCGTTCCTCGCGTCCCTCGTCGACGCGCGCCAGCCGACCCCCTCGATCCGCATCGGAAACGACGCCCCGTTCGACGGCGCGGGCGACGCCGGCGCGACCGCCGCCGGCTCGTCCGACGACGTCGTCACGCTCGCCCTGCCACCGCTCGTCCCCGCGCCCGCCCCGCCCCCGCTCAAGTCGATCGCCGACTCCCCCGATCTCGCGCCCGACGCCGCGCCGCCGCCGCCGCTCGACGTCGCCGGCACGACCGATCCCGACACCGGCGACGTACGCGCCGACCCGCTCGCGCGCCCGACCCTTCCCACCACGCTCCCCGTCACCGCCGCGCCCCCGCGCACCGTCACGGCGATCGTCCCCGACGCCCCGCGTCCGCCACCCGCCGGCGACGGCGCCGCGGCCCTGTCGTTCACCTCGCCGCAAGCCGCGCAGACCTCTGCCACCGCGGCCGTCCGTCCGCCCTCCGGCCCGCCCGACGCCCAACCCCACGCGGGCGCTGTCGCCTCATCCGGGCGCGCCGACACCGGCCAAGGCGCCGGCGACGGTGGCGGCCGCACAGGCGACCCCGACGGGAACGTCCTCGACGTTTCCTGGGTCCGCATCCGTCCCCTCGACCGCATCGCCGGCGCCGCCGAACTCGCGGCCGACCGCAAGCTCCCCCCCGACCAGCAGGTCTGGCGTCGCAGCGTCATCGTGCGCTTCGACGTCAACCCGCGCGGCCGAATCCTCAACGTCCGCGTCTCCGTCCCCTGCGACAACGACCGCCTCAATCGCGCCGCCCACGACCTCGCGGACAACCGCCCCCCCGACTACCTCTGGGGCACTCAGGACAACAAGGTCAAACTCAACTTCGTTCCCTGACCCACCAGCGATCCGGGTCGAACGGGCGAAGGGGACAATTGGCAACCGGCAACGGGCAATGGGCAATTGACATCTCTCCCGCGCGCTCCGACAACGCCCCCATGAACCTCCCCCTCCTCAAATCCCTCTCCGAAGCTCCCGGCGTCCCCGGCCGCGAGGAGCGCGTCCGCGCCCTGCTCGAAGCCGAATGTACCGGCCTCTTCGACGACCTCTCCGTCGACCCCATGGGCTCCCTGATCGCCGTCAAGAAGTCCAGGCACCCCGGCGCGCAAAAAGTCATCCTCGCCTGCCATATCGACGAGATCGGCTTCTACGTCCGCCACGTCGACGAAAAGACCGGCTTCCTCCGCCTCACCAACGTCGGCGGCTTCGACACCCGCAACCTCCTCGCCCGCCGCGTCCGCGTGCAGGCCTCCACCGGGGGCGACCTCCCCGGCCTGCTCAACCCCGCCGGGCGACCGACGCACATCGCCAAAGAAGAAGACAAGAAGAAGGTCCCGGAGATCACCGACTTCTACGTCGACCTCTGTCTCCCCGCCGACGAGGTGAAGTCTAAGGTTCGCATCGGCGACCCGGTTACGCTCGTCCAGGAGTTCAACGAGATCGGCCAGTGCGTCTCCGGCAAGTGCCTCGACAACCGCGTCGCCGCCTTCGTCGCCATCGAGGCCCTGCGCAAGACCAAGGACCTCAAGTACGACCTCACCCTCGCCTGCACCGTCCAGGAAGAGGTCGGCCTCCGCGGCGCGGGCCCCGCCGCCTACTCCGCACAGCCCGACATCGCCATCGCCATCGACACCACCCTCTGCGTCGACACCCCCGGCGTCCCCGACGACGAGCGCGTCACCAAACAAGGCGACGGCGTCGCCCTCACCATCATGGACTCCGCCTCCATCGCCCACCGCCCCCTCATCGACGCCTTCGAGGCCATCGCCAAGTCCCGCGACATCCCCTACCAACTCTCCATCCTCCCCCGCGGCGGCACCGACGCCGCCGCCATGCAACGCACCCGCGGCGGCTACCGCGCCATGACGCTGTCGGTGCCGACCCGCTACATCCACACGGTGACCGAGACGATCCACAAGAAGGACCTGCAAGCCGCGATCGACTTGCTGGCGGCGTGGCTGGAGAGTTAGGCATATTGCACAGCGGGTTTCGGTCTGATGAACCCACGGAACGAGTTCCGTGGGCTTTCTCGCGCGTACCCAAGCCACTTCCCCGTCCGCCGCCAACGGCTATACTCACGGATTACCTTCGCACATAACAGGAGCGTTCCGATGTCCCGCCAGACGATGACCGAAAAAATCCTCGCCAAGCACGCCAAGAAGGCCGCCGTTCAGCCCGGCGAGAACATCTGGGTCGACGTCGACGTCCTCATGACCCACGACGTCTGCGGCCCCGGGACCATCGGCGTCTTCCACGAGCAGTTCGGCAAGGACGCCCGCGTCTGGGACCCGGACCGCGTCGTCATCATCCCGGACCACTACATCTTCACCAAGGAGAAGATCTGCCACCGCAACGTGCAGATCCTCCGCGACTTCGTGAAGCAGCAGGGGCTCAAGTACTACTACGACCCCGAGTTCGTCACGATGGAAGAGGGGATGCCCAGCCCCTACAAGGACCCGACCAAGACCAACTACAAGGGCGTGTGCCACAAGGCCCTGCCCGAAGAGGGTCACGTCCGCCCCGGCGAGATCCTGCTCGGCACCGACAGCCACACCTGCACTGCCGGCGCGTTCGGCCAGTTCGCCACGGGCATCGGCAACACCGACGCCGGCTTCGTCCTGGGCACCGGCAAGCTCTGGCTCAAGGTCCCGCCGACGATGAAGTTCGTCTTCCACGGCCAGATCCCGCCGTACCTGACGGCCAAGGACCTGATCCTGGCCGTGATCGGCGAGATCGGCGTCGACGGGGCCACCTATCGGTCGATGTACTTCGCGGGCGACGGCGTCAAAAGCCTGTCCCTCGAAGACCGCATGACCCTGACCAACATGGCCATCGAGGCCGGCGGCAAGAACGGCGTCTGCGACGTCGACGAGAAGACCCTCCAGTACGTCCGCGCCCGCTCCAACCGCCCGGACTGGGAAGTCTTCACCGACGACCCGGGCGCCCAGTACATCTACGAGAAGGAGTGGGACCTCAGCACCATGGACCCCATGGTCGCCAAGCCCCACTCGCCCGACAACAAGGACACGGCCCACAACTGCCGGGACGTCAAGGTCGACCGCGCCTACATCGGCTCGTGCACGGGCGGCAAGATCACCGACATGATCATGGCGGCCAACATCCTCAAGGGGAACACGGTCAAGGTGAAGACGTTCGTCGTCCCCGGCAGCACCGAAGTGCACGCCGACATGCAGCGCCTCAACCTGCGCGGCGTCCCGAAGGACTCGAACGAAAAGAGCATCGAAGACGTCCTCGCCGACGCCGGCTGCCTGATCGGCGCCAGCGGCTGCTCCGCCTGCCTCGGCGGCCCCGCCGACACC
>DATHXE010000736.1:0-2423 GCA_035459845.1 Tepidisphaeraceae bacterium
CGTCCCGCGACAAGTCGCTGGGCTCCGTATTTGTTCACCGCGCCTTTTCCTGCTTGATCACATCGAACCCGTTTGGACTAAGCATCTTCCACTCACCGTCCTGCGAACGCGCGTAGACGGTAACGGTCGCGCCCTGCTTAACGTCGGCGACGTAGTCCGTCGTGTTGTTCGAGCGGTGCCCGGCCGACCCGCTGGTGTTGGCTGGCAGGGTGTATCGCTCGCCGACGACCGTGACCGTTTCGGCCTTGTCGCCCAAACGGTCGCGGCCCTTGGCGACGTCCGCCAGGCGGATCGTCCAGCGATACTCGGTGACGCCGGTCTGGCCGGGGAGGAGCTTGGCCTTGACGACCTTGGCCTGCACGTCGATCACCGTGCCGGTGACGATGAGGTCGGCGTCGGCGACCAGGCGCTCCTTCGGCAGCGGCGGGATCTCGGCGCGGGCGAGAGTGGGGAAGAGGGCGATGGCGATTGCAAGGAGGACGAGGCGAGACATGGCAATTCACCGGCAGGGGGGATGGCGAGGCCGACGCTGACCTCAGATGCAAGTGAAGTGGCAGGAATGCGTCGGAGGTTCGCGGGTGCCCTGTTCGGGGCAGTCGACCGCTTCGGGAGGCCGCGCTGATGCGTCTTGTAGCTACAAGTGGCGGTCGGTACGTGGCTATAGTTCCCTAATGCCCTCCGCCGACCCCACCCAGCGCTTCTCCGGCCGCGTCGCGAATTACGAGGCGTACCGCCCGCGCTATCCCGACGCCTTCTTCACGTTTCTCGAAGCCGAACTGGGCATCGGCGCCGGCAGCGTCGTCGCCGACGTCGGCTCGGGCACCGGCATCAGCGCCGGCCCGCTCGTCGAGCGCGGCGTCGTCGTCCACGCGATCGAGCCCAACGGCGCGATGCGCGCTGCGGCCGAGGCGAAGTACGGCGCGCGGGCGAACTTCCACAGCTCGGGCGCGACCGCCGAAGCGACCGGACTTCCGGACAAATCCGTCGACCTCGTGCTCGCGGCGCAGGCGTTTCACTGGTTCGACAAGCCGCGGGCGCGGGCGGAGTTCGCGCGGATCCTCCGGCCCGGCGGCCCAATCGTACTCGTGTGGAACGAGCGGAAGCTCGCCGGCTCGCCGTTCCTGGCGGCGTACGAAAACCTCTTGCTGACGTACGCGACCGACTACACGAAGATCCGCCACGAGCTGGTGACGGAAGACGTGCTCGCCGAGTTTTTCGGCGGGCCGTTCGAAACGCGCGTGTTCGAGAATGCGCAGGAGTTCGACTACGCGGGACTGGAGGGGCGATTGCTCTCGAGTTCCTACGCGCCGGCAGCGGGGCAGGCGGGGCATGACGAGATGCTTGTCGAGCTGCGGCGCATCTTTGATGCGCATCAGCAGGGGGGGCGGGTGCGCGTCGAGTACGACACGCGGGCGCGGGTAGGACGCGCAATGACGAACGCCGAAACTCGAAGCTCGAATCAATGACGAAGTCCGAACGTCGAATGTCGAAACGCCGCACGACGTGGCGTCCCGTTTCGTCATTCGACCTTCGTCCTTCGAATTTGATTCGATATTCGAGTTTCGACATTCGTCTTTTCCCGTCGTCGAGTTTCTGTTGCGGCGCAATCATCGCGTGGGCATGATCGCCCCATGCCTTTCCCCAACGTCATCCAGATCGACCACCCGGTCATCCAGACCAAGCTCACCGAGTTGCGCGACTTCGCGACCGAGAGCCGCAAGTTCCGGGCGCTGCTGGACGAGATCGCCGGGCTGATGGTGTACGAGGTGACGCGCGACTGGCCGACAAAGCCGCGCCTGATCCAGACGCCGATCGAGCGGATGACAGGGAAGATGCTCGCCCGGCCGATCACGCTCGTGCCGATCCTTCGCGCCGGCCTGGGAATGGCCGACGGCGTGCTCAAGCTGCTCCCCGACGCTCGCCTCGGGCACCTGGGCGTGCGCCGCGATGAGGCGACGCTTCAGCCGATCGCGTACTACCAGAAGCTCCCGCCCGACATTGCGTCGACCGAGGTCCTGCTCATCGACCCCATGCTCGCGACCGGCGGCTCCGGCTCGGCCGCGATCAGCTACCTGAAACAGGCGGGCGTGACGGGGATGCGGTTCGTGTGCCTCGTCGCCGCCCCGGAGGGCATCACGGCACTGCACGCCCAGCACCCGGAGGTGCCGATCTATTGCGCCGCGATCGACCGACAGCTCAACGAAAAGGGGTACATCGTCCCGGGGCTGGGGGACGCGGGGGACCGTTTGTTCGGGACCTGACGCACGTCGCTCACCCGAGTTGAACAAGCCGGGGCACAGCGTCGGGAGCAGTAGCGATCAAAGCGCCGCCCCGGATCCGCGCACCAAGCCTCACTTCGCCGCGTGCGGGAACCAGCACGCCGGGCCCGGCGCGCGCTTCTTTGCGAACGGGTCGGACAGGAC
>DATHXE010000737.1:0-4505 GCA_035459845.1 Tepidisphaeraceae bacterium
GGTCGCGCCGAGCGCAGAGACGGTCGGCTTGCGCGGCGCGGGCGCGCCGGCGGTTACAGGGGCGGCCGACGGCGTTGCGGCGGTGTCGGACGGTGTGGCCGGTTCGTGCGTCACGTCGGTCGTCGCGGGCGCGGCCGCGCCGGTGGGAACGCCGGCGCCAACCGCGGTGGCCGAAGCGTCGGCGGGGTCGCCCTCGTCGATCCCGTCGATCGCCGCGAGAAACTCGCCGTCTTCTTCGGGCGCGGGTTGTTCTTGCGCGCTCCGCTGGTCGGCGGTCGCGTCCGCGGCGGCCTGCACGGGGACGAAGCCCTGCTCGGCCAAACGCTCGGCGTCGGCGGTCGGGTCGACGGGCTTGGGATCGGCGCACGCATCGACGTCTGCTGCCTCTTCGGGGGCGGTCTCGGGCGCGACTTCATCAGTGGGAGCCGCGGCGTCGGCCTCCGCAGCGGGCGCGGTGTCGGCCGGCGCGTCTGCAGATTCGGCTGACGGCTCGGTGGGTTCGTCGGCCGCGTCGGCCTTGACCGCGGACTTCGACTTCTCCGACCGCGCCGCGCGCGACGGCTTGGCCGACTTCTTCGCCGGGGCGGCCTTGGGTTCCTCGGCAGGCGGCTTGGCGCGAGCGCCGTTCAAAAGCTGCTCGAACGCCTCGCCGCGCGCCCCGGCGGCGCCGACGTCGGCCGGGCGCGGGGCGACGGGCAGGTCGACCTTCACGGGGGGCTTGGGGAGGACGTTGGGCATGATGGAGGGCATGGGTGAATCGGTCGGGTTCGGGGGCGGTATCGTGCGAGTGGAGGACGGTCGGCGGCGCTACTCGCGCGTCGAGGCGGTCGCGGGCGCGGTCGGTTGAGTCGTGGCGGCGGCCTGGCGCATCTTCTCGAGCACCCGACCAACCTTCGTCATCTCGTCGTTCGACTTGAATTCCTTGGTGATCTTCGACGCCGTCCGCGGCTCCATCGCGCGCAGGTAGTTGATCATCGTGTCGTCGTCCAGCGTCATGAAGATCGTCTTGACCTGCTTGGCCGGCATCGTCGTGTACAGGTTGAGCGTGTCCTGAAAGCCTTGATCCGTGGCGAGCTTCGCCTGCTGCTCCTGCTGGCTGGCGAGCTGCGCGCGGTCGGTCGCGAGGCTCCGGCGGTCGTCGTCCAACTGCTTCTGCGCGCTGGCGATCGTGACCTTGAGCCGCTCGAGCTCCTGCACCTTGCGGTCGAGGATGGCCGAATGCGCGTCGAACGTGCGCTGCATGAACTCGACCTGCTCGCCGGCGGGCCGGCCCGCGACCTTGGCGAGCAGTTGGTCGAGCCCGGCGGTCGACCCGGGCGCGCCGGCGGCGGTCGGCTGCGTGGCGGCCGACGGCTGGGTGGCGGGGTGCAGGACGAGCTCGCGGATCGAGCGGATCTTGTCCTCGGTGAGCCGGCCCGACTTGTACAGGTAGACGACGCCGCCGACCACCAGCAGGAAGTTGGCGGCGAGCGTGAAGGCGATGACGGTGAAGAGACGCTTCATCGGAGTAGTCGGTAGTCAGTCGTTACGCGTCGATTCGCGTCAGTTCCTTTAGGATCTCTTCGGTCGCCAGTTGCGTGCCGGCTTCGTCCGTCAACGCGAGGTCCTTCCGGTCGAGCTCTTCTTTCCAGCGGGCTTCCTGGCGCTCGCGGAGCTTTTCGAGGACCTTGGTCTGGCGGGCGGCCTCCGCGAGGACGGCCCGGGCCACTTCGGCCTCCTTCTGCCGCTCGGCGAGCAGGCGGACCAGGTCGGCGCCCTTCCGCTGCATGCCCATCAGGTACCGGCGGTGGGCGGTGATGAAGTTCACATCAAGCTTGCCCACAAGACGGTTCTGGCGGACGTCGTCATTGGTCTCCTGCATCGTCCGGTTGAGGGACTGAATCTGGTCTTCGACCTCCTTCACGCGCGCCGCCGCGAGCGAGAACAGGCGCAGCTTCTCCTTCTCGACCGCCTGGCGGTGACGGAGGACGACGGCGAGCTTGAACTTGAACTGCGCCATCAGGGATTAACCACGGAGGACACGGAGAGCACGGAGGAGGATCGATTGCTTAAGGGTTCGATGTTCGATGTGCGCTGTTCGATGTTCGACATTCTCATCACCGTCGCACGGCTTTCGATTGTGCGAGCTGCGCCTGCGCTGTTCGCAGCGTCTTCTCGGTCTGGTCGATCCAGGCGACGACCTCGGTCAGGTGTTTACGGGTCTGATCGAAGTCGGAGGGCGATTTGCTGTCCTGCTGCAGGAAATGCAGGATCTTTTCGCGGGACCGGATGGCCGTGTCGAACTCGATGTTGCCCTCGACGTACGCGCGGATGTTCACGAGGTCTTCCACCTCGGCGTAGAGCGCCAGATTCTTGAGCACCTTGCGGGCCTGGCCGACGTGGTCCGACTCGGCCACGTCCGACCGCACGCGGGAGATCGACTGGAGCATGTCGATCGCCGGGAAGTGGCCCTTGTTCGCCAGCGCGCGGTTGAGCCAGAGGTGGCCGTCGGTGATGCCCTTGACGGCGTCGGGAATGGGCTCGTTGAAATCGTCGCCCTCGACCAGGACGGTGTAGAAGCCGGTGATCGAACCGAGCTCGTTGCGGCCCGCGCGTTCGAGCACCTCTGGGATCAAGGCGAAGACGGACGGCGGAAAGCCCTTGGTGGCCGGCGGCTCGCGGGCGGCCAGGCCGATCTGTCGCTGGGCCTGGCACATGCGAGTGAGGCTGTCGACCATCAGCAGCACGTTGAGCCCGCGGTCGCGGAAGTACTCGGAGACGGCGCACGCCACCTTCGCCGCGCGGACGCGAAGCAGCGGCGGCTCGTCGCCCGTGCTGACGATCACCACGCACCGCTTGAGTCCCTCGGGGCCCAGCGCGTGCTCGATGAACTCCTGCACCTCCCGCCCGCGCTCGCCGATCAGCGCGACGACCGACACGTCCGCCGACGTGTTGCGGGCGATCGACGACAGCAGCGTCGATTTGCCCACACCCGGGCCGGAGAAGATGCCCATGCGCTGCCCGAGCCCGCACGTGTGCAGGCCGTCGATCGCGCGCACGCCGGTGGAGATCGGCTGGCGGATCGGCGTCCGGCGGAGCGCGTCCGGGGCCTTGTTGTCGATCCGGCGCGACTCGGCGCGCACCAGCGGCGGGCCGCCGTCGATCGGGTTGCCGAACCCGTCGATCACCCGCCCGAGCATGTGGTCCGAGCACCAGATCGACGGGGCGGCGCTGCAGTTTTCGATGCGGTCCCCGCGCGCCACGCCGGCGAGGGGCGACAGCGGCATGAGCAGAGTCTTGTCGGCGGCGAACCCGATCACCTCGGCCATCGACGTGCGGCTCCCGAACGAGTGGATCCGGCAGAGCGCGCCGATCGGCAGCGCGAGGTCGCCCGCCTCGATGGTCAGGCCGGAGATGCCGAGCACCTGCCCGACGACGCGAAAGGGCATCGCCGCGGTGACCACGTCGAGTTGGGCTGCGAACAGGTTGCGCGGGTCGACCATCACGCCCCGGCCTCCTCCGCGACGGGCGCGGGCAGGAGCTCGGCGGCGAGGCGGTCCAGCTGAAGTTGCAGGTCGGCGTCGATCTGCCCACCCGCGGTGAAGATCCGGCACCCGCCAGGCGTCAGCGTGCCGTCGGCGATCAGGTCGACGTGCTTGAACTGCGGCCACGCCAGCGCGATCCGCGGCAGCGCGTCGGCCAGCGTGACCTGCTGGGCGGGGTTTACGGCGATTCGCAGGTCCGTCGTGCTCACGACCAAGCGCAAAGCCGCGTCGACGTTCGCGAGAAGGACTTCCGGGTCGAGCGCGCCCAGCCGCTTGGTCACCTTGTCGGCGATCGCGATCGCGAGTCCGACGACGGCTTGCCGGCCATCGACCTCCAAGAGCGTGCGCGACTGCTCGACCTGCCCCGCGGCCTCGGTCAGCGCGGCCACGGCCTGCGCGAACTCCTGGCGGTGCTCGGCGAGCGCCTGCTCTTTGCCGAGCTTCTTTCCCTCGTCCAACCCCTTGGCGAGCCCCTCCTTCTTCCCGTCGATCAGGGCCTGCGCGTGGGCCTGCCGTTTGAGGTTTTCCGCCTCTTCCTGGGCTTCGACCAGCAGCCGGTGGGCGCGCTGGTTCGCACCCGCGAGGATCGCCCTGGCGCGCTGCTCGATGTCCGCCATCGAGAACGCGCCCGCTTGCGCCTGCACCGCGAGGTTGTCTGCTTTGATGACGGCCATGGGGCGGGCGCGACTGGTTTACCGGGCGAACGTGCACCTTCGGTGCGACCGCTAAGTACGTCCCCCGCGTTCGAACGCGGGGTGCGTGGGACTCGGGAATCGCTACTACACCACCATTTCCTTCTCGCCACCGCGACCCGCGATGATGATCTCGCCCGCGTCCTCCAGCCGGCGGACGATGTCGACGATCTTCTGTTGCGCGCTCTCGACGTCGCTCACCCGGACCGGGCCCATGTACTGCATGTCCTCGGCGATCAGCTGCGCGGCGCGCTCGGACATGTTCTTGAAGATCTTCTGCCGCAACTCC
>DATHXE010000738.1:0-10741 GCA_035459845.1 Tepidisphaeraceae bacterium
TGCCCGCCCAGCCACTCGGCCGCCCCCGCCCCGTGCGCCCGGATCGCCGCCGCGATCGCCGTCTTTGCCAGTTCCGGCTCGTTCCCCTGCATCACGTCCGCGAGCACCTTCTGCCATTCCGGGCCTGGCAGCGCGACCAACCCGGCCACCGCCCCGCGCCGCACCAGCGCGTCATTTTCCGGCCGCATCAGCACCGCATACAGCTTCCGCGCCGAATCCACGTTCCCCATCGCCGTCGCCCGCTCGGCCCACTCCATCAGCGCCAGGTCGGCCCGCCGCCGAGCATCACCCTTCATGCCCGCTCGCACCTGGACGATCGGCCCGTACGCCGCCTGCGTCCCGATCTTCGCCAGCGCCGCCAGCGCCGCGTCGACCACCGCTTCATCCGGGTCGCGCACGCGCTTCGCGATCGCGTCGACCTGCCCCGCCTCCGCCCGACTGCCGAGCGTGTTGAGGATGTTCACCGCCGCCCGCCCCTTCGCCAGCCCGAGCCCGCGCGCCAGCGCCTGCCCCGCGTGTGCCGACGGCAGCCGCCCGATCGCGTAACACGCCAGGTGTGAATCCCGCTCGTCCGCCAGCATCCGCTCGAGCACGCCCAGCGCCCGCTCGCCGCCCACGACCCACAGCGCCTGGCACGCCCGCACCCGCCCCTCGTACGTCGTCGCGTCCGCCTCGAGCAGGCCGACGAGCTTCTCCTCGAGGTGCGCGCGGAGCTTCGGATCCCCACCAGTCTCGCGCACGACCCGGACCACCGCCGCCGTCGCGTCCTTGTCGGACGTGCTCCCCGCCAGCGCGGCGACGGCTTTGTCGACCTCCGCCGGATCCATCGCGGACGCGATCGGCGCACTGGCCGCGAGAACCAGCGCCGCCACTCGAAGAAATCGCTTCATGCCGTCTCCGTAGGGTGGGCTCTGCCCACCGTTCGCGCGAATCGTTCGTTGTTGTTGTTCGTCCTTACCCAAGCGGTGGGCAGAGCCCACCCTACAAGCGCCACGGCCCCCTGGCCGCCCGCGACAACATCCGGTTCGCCTCCTCGTCCCCCACGAACTTCTCCGCCACCGGATCCCACTTCACCTTCCGCCCCAGCCGCAGACAGATGTTCAGGATCAAACAGATCGCCGTCGCGCGGAATGCCGTCTCCGGGTTCGCCACGGCCGGTTGGCGCGTCTTGATCGAGTTCAGCCAGTTCCCGATGTGCCCGCCCGTATCCGCCCAACTCTTCCCGCCCGCCCCGCGCCGCCGAAGGATTTCCCGCGGCTCGGCCGTCACCACGTCCGTGTGATCGTCCAGCCGCACCCACCCCTTGTCGCCCGTGAACTTGATGTACCGCTCGCCGAACGCCCCCTTCTGGATCATCCGCATTTTCACACCGTCCGCGTACGTCGCCGTCACCTCGCCGGTGATCGGCGTGTCGCTCATCGCCGTCGGTTCCCACTGCGCGCTCCCCTCGAATTCCACGGGTCCGGTGTGATCGCTATCGTTGCCCCACTGCGCGATGTCGGTGTAGTGCACGCCCATGTCCGTCAGCCACCCCTCGGCCGTGTCGTAGAACAACTGCCACTGGAGCATTCGCGCCTGGTTGTACTCGTGCCACGGCGTCTGCCCGAGCCACATGTCCCAGTCCAGCCCCGCCGGCGCCGGCTCGTCCGCCCGCGGCTTGACGGCCGTGCCCGTCCAGCACTGCCACTCGATCTCCTTGAGCTTGCCGATCAGGCCCTTGCGCACGCACTCGACGACGAACCGGTACGAGTCCACGCTCCGCCGCTGGTGCCCGGCCTGGTAGATCGCGCCGGTGCGGTTGGCCGTGCTGACGATCGCGCGGCCCTCCTCGATCGTCAGGCAGATCGGCTTCTCGCTGTACACGTCCTTCCCCGCCCGCATCGCCATGATCGACCCCATCCCGTGCCACCGGTTCCCCGTCGCGATGAACACGGCCTGCACGTCGCCCCGGCTGAGCAACTCGCGGAAGTCCGGGTGGGCCTTCAGATCGGGATTCTTGTAGTGGCCGTCGACCAGTTGCTTGCACTGCTCCAGCCGCTTGGCCTGCACGTCGGACGCCGCGATGCAGCGCACCTCCGGGAACCGCAGGAAGTGCGGCAAGATGCTCCGCGCCCGGTTCCCGTACCCGATCACGCCCAGCGTGATCTGGTTGCTCGGTGCCACCGCCCCGTCCTTGCCCAGCACTCGCGCCGGCACGAAGTACGGCGCGGCGATCGCTGTGGCCATCCCCTTCAGCACCCGACGACGACTCGGCTTCGGCTTCCGCATCTCCGACAGGATACTCCTAATAGCCGACGGCGGAAGCCGCCGGTCGCGTCCCACGACCGACTGCCGTCCGCTTACTCAAACCGCCCCACCACGTCCTCGTTCGCGGCCAGGATCTCGTCCAGCGCCCGGTTCGCCAGGGGCACGTTCGCCACGCTCGGGTCCGCCTCGAGGATCTTATCGAGCGCATACCGGCTCCGGCTCCGCGCCGCCGCGACGATCGCGGCCGACAACTCGCACGCGCGGGTGAGCATCGGCACGACCGCATCCGGTAGTTCGACCGGCGTCGCGACCGGGCCCGCGCCGTCCACCGTCGCCGGCGCCTCGACGAACGCGCCAGCCGGCAGTTGCGGAGCCTGGCCCGTGTTCATGAGGTTCAGCGCCGACATCGTGATCGGCTTGCCGAAGGCAATCCCGGCCACGACGTCCATCGGCCGCTCCCACGACGCCCGAGCCAGCAGCCCGTCCCACGCCCGCCGGCCCGCCGCGATTTCCACCAGCGCCGTGACCCACCGCTGGCGCTCTGCTTCCGAGTCGGGCTCGGCGGACGTCGGCCCGTCGGCGCTCGGCGTTACGAACCCGCGCACACACTCGTCGCCCGTCGCCGGGAGGAAACCCATCTCCGCGAGCACGCGCGCCGACGCCGTCTGGCCCGCGTCGCGCCCGGCCGCGAAATGCTCGCGCAGGCGCGGGTACAGGTCCTCGCCGGTCTCGTGGTCCCACAGTTCGAGGGCGAACGACAGCCCGCCGACGCCGGCCATCAAGAGGTCGTACGCGTGGACGGCGTCGTCGAACGGGTGGTCGATCGGGTCGTCGTGGAAGGTTTCCCAGATCGTCTTGTAGGCGCGGAGCGACGCCGCCGAGACGCCGATGGTTTTGACGCCCGCCTCGCGCGCCGCCGCGCAGGTGCGCTGGACGGGCCCGCCGACGTTGATCAGCCGGGCGGTCGGGCAGCGCCGCTCGATCTGCGCGCACAGCGTGTCGATCCGGTTGATCTCGCGCAGCGACGCCGCCAATCCGGCGACGCCGCCGGTGTCGGCGATCACGTGGGCCGGGTCGTGGCGGCGGATCGTCTCGCGGTCGTCGGCGGCCCGGGCGTGCTCGTCCGAATCGGGGGCGCGGATGACGAAGTCGGCGCCGTCGAGCGCGGCGGTGGCGGCGGTGGCGGCGGTGTACGCGGCGAGCTTTGCGGGCACGCCCGATTTCGCGGCGATGCGCCGGCCGACGTCGGCGAGGGGAAAGGCGACGTCCTCGGCCGGATCGACGAGCGCGAGTTCGATCCCGCCGAGGCGGTGGGCGATCAAGGCGTCGCGCAGGACGCCCGCGCCGACGCCCGACGAACCCGCCCCGAGCACGGCTATCTTTACGTCTGCCATCGTAACCCCCGATTGTGCGTCGGACCGCGGTCCGGTCAACGGGCATCGGCCATTATGCATTGCATATACACTAAATCATACTAAACGCGTCCCAAAACCACCCCGCGACCGATTGGGCGGCCGCGGGGCGAAGGTGGGGGGAGAGACTCGGGAATTCTCCCCGGCCCTTTATGGGCACGGGTTACGGCACCCGAGTCGTGCGGTCTGTTCTGTCTGCGCCGATCGACTTACTTGTTGAGGATCGGGCGGTTGTCGATCGGGGCGACGGTGTCCTTGTTCAGGCCGTTGGTCGGCTTCTTCGTGGTCGTGCCCGTGCCGGTCTTACCGGCGGCGGGGGACTTGGCGACGTTGGTCGAGCGGACGGTCGACGGGAGGATCATGACCTCGACCCGGCGGTTCTGGGCCGCGTTGGACGAGATCGGGCGCTGCTCGCCGTACCCGGTCACCGCCAGCCGCTGCCCGGCGACGCCGCCGGCCAGGAGCTGGTCGCCGACCGCGATGGCGCGGTGCGACGACAGGTACCAGTTGTTCGGGTGCTTAGCCTTGGTCGCCGGGTTCGAGACCGGCGTGCTGTCCGTGTGGCCGGCGACCATCAGCTCGTAGCCCTTGGCGGCCTCGGAGTTGAGGATCTGGCAGAACCGGGCGATCACGTCCTTGGCCTTGGGGGTCAGGTCGGCCGACCCGAGGGCGAAGGTGAAGTCGGTCTTGAACTTGACCATGCCGCGGGCGGCGTCGAAGTCGACGATGTCCTGGTTCTGGGTGGCGAAGGTCGTCAGGGCGTCGCTGACGGCCGGGGCGAGGGCCACCGGGCCGCGGTTGCTGGCGTCGGCGAGGGCCTTCTCGTAGCGCGACTGGATGTCCGCGAGCTGCGACTGGAGGTTGGAGATCTGCTGGCCCTGGTTGGCGATCAGCGCGGTCTGGCCGGTGCCGCCGTCGTCCATCGCCTTGAGGCGGCTCGCGTAGGCCTCGGAGCGGGCGCGCTCGGCGCCGGCCTTGGATTCGGCGTCGGCGAGCTGCTTGCTGAGCGACTCGTTCTCGAGCCGCAGGGCGTTGTACTTGTCGGTCGAGGTGACGCAGCCGGTGAGGCCGATCGAAAGCGCCGCAAGACCGAGCCACTGAATCTTACGAGCCATCACGATGGCCTCCTTGCCACTAAAGGTTGCGCCGCGCCGGAGCCGGGGCGGCATTGATTGTGTATTCCCGACGAGCGTGACGGGCTGTCCCACTCGCGTGCGCACAATTTGCCGGGTACGGAAATAAATTCAAGCGCGGGGTTTGGAAAAAATAAATGCGCGGTCGGATTTACGGGCGGAAGCCGCAAAGAAGGCG
Source organism: Tepidisphaeraceae bacterium (assembly GCA_035459845.1). Taxonomy (GTDB): domain Bacteria; phylum Planctomycetota; class Phycisphaerae; order Tepidisphaerales; family Tepidisphaeraceae; genus DASPKW01. The sequence continues at coordinate 4,971 of DATHXE010000738.1, forward strand.
GACGTTCTTCATAACGACAGACCCCCGCCGGGTGGGCGGGGGTCTGAAGACTGACGCCGAGATTCATACGGCCCCCTTCCGTGGTCGGTCAGCGGCGGCTGGTGCCGAGCTTGCCGATGATCAGGCCGACGACGAAGAAGACGATCAGGGCGCCGACGGCGATCAGGAGGTAGACCATGCCCTTGGACTCGGGGCGGCCGGTCATGTTGGCGACGAAGTCGGGGCGGACGCCCATGAGGTAGTTGCCCAGGACGAAGGCGCCGAACATGACGATGAGCGCGCCGGCGAGGGCGAGCGCGCCCATGGCGGGGGCGAGGGCGTCGGGGGCCTCGACGTAGACGGGGGGCGTGATGACGGAGCGGCCGCCGCGGGGGGCGGACTCGTACTCGCCCATGCCGCCGACGCCCATGCCCATGGAGGAGTCGCCGGAGGGGACGGTGCCGCGGGCGGCGCGGCCGCCGGCGCCGGGGGAGATTTCGTCGAGAAGTTCGGCGCCCAGCGACGTGTCATCCGACTCGCGGGTGAGGTCGAGCAGGCCCGAGCCCGAGCCGACGCCCTCGAGGTTGATCTGGTCCTGAATGCCCGAGCCGATCGCGGTCTGGGCCATGGGGTCGGCGCGGGGGGCGTCGTCGAGGTCGCCGAAGACGTTGATGCCGACGCGGCTGCCGGACTTGGTGCCCGAGCGGGGGTCGCCGCGGCTGGGCGAGGGGATGCCGGCGGCGGTGCCGGACAGGCCCAGGTCGGCGGCGAGCGCGGTGTCTTCCTTCACCATGCCGGCGCCGGGCGACTTGCCAAAGTCGGTGTCGGCCAGCGAGATGCCCGAGCCCGAAAGCGGGCTGGTGCGGGAGTCGGCCATGCCGATGGGGGCGCCGGAGTCGGACGGCCCGAGGTTGATCTGGTCCCCGCCGCCGACGAGCTCGGACTTGAGGTTGTCGACCTGGTCGGCCTTGAACATGAGGCGCGGGCCGTCGCGGAACTCGCGGAGGCGGCCCTCGCGGGCGAGTTGGCGGACCTCTTCTTCGGAGCGGCCGAGGGCGGCCTTGGTCTCCTCGAGCGTGTAGAACATCTTGGCCATCATGGTGCGGTCTCCTGATGTGTCGGTCGGCGGCGGGGAAGAAGTCCTGAGTCCTGAGTCCTGAGTGCTGAGGTTACTCGTTGCCGAGCTTGGGGTCTTGGCGCGTCGGGGCGGTCGGGGGATTGACGGCGGCGTTGAAGCCGGCGGCCTCGCGCTCGACGAGGGCCTTGACCTCCGTCGGGCTGGGGCCGTCGGAGTTGAAGCGGTTGAGCCGGCGGTCGTAGCGGTAGTTGCGGGCGGCGAGCAGGCGGAGTTGCTTTTCGCCGGGGAAGAACTGGTAGACGCAGAGGGTCTGGGAGTCGACGTCGAGCAGGTACGCGCCCCAGGTGTTGGGGGAGGTCTGGCAGGGCATGACGAACACGCCCGCGCCGCCGGCGATGGGGGCCTGCTGGCCATAGGCGGCGGGGAGGATCGACGGGATGTTCAAGTTATCCCGGTTGAGAAGCGAGAGCAGAATCCCGGCCAGGAGGAGGGCGTTGCCCCAAAGGGCGATGACGACGGCTCGGCTGGCGCGGGGTTGGGTCATGCGGCGGCGTCCGGCGGTGCGAGGGTTGCGCGACGTGGGGATTATAGTGAGGTTAGGTGCGTGGCTGCAAGGAACGGGGTGTGCAATCGTCAGGGCAGGTGCGTGTAGGTCCTGTCGGGTCTCCCGGAAGCCGCCAAAGTGGCTACAGTAAGCAACATGACTCGGTTACTCATCCACGGCTTCACGATCTCGCTCGACGGGTACGGGGCGGGGCCGGATCAGACGTTGGAGAATCCTCTCGGGGTCGGCGGCGAGGGGTTGCACGACTGGCTGGTCGGCACGCAGACGTTTAAGCGCATGCAGGGGAAGGAGGGCGGGGACACGGGTATTGATGAGGAGTTCGCGGCGCGGAGCATGGCGGGGATGGGGGCGTGGATCATGGGGCGGAATATGTTCGGCCCGATCCGCGGGCCGTGGCCGGATGAGACTTGGCGCGGGTGGTGGGGAAAGAATCCGCCCTATCATGCGCCCGCGTTCGTTCTGACGAACCACAAGCGGCCGGCCCTGGAGATGGAAGGCGGGACGGTGTTCCACTTCGTCACGGAGGGGATCGAGGCGGCGCTGGAGCGTGCGCGGGGGGCGGCGGGTGATAAGGACATCCGGCTCCTTGGCGGGGCGGCGACGATTCGCCAGTATCTGCGGGCTCGCCTGGTGGATGAGATGCACGTTGCGGTGTCGCCGATGCTTCTGGGTTCGGGGGAGCACCTGTTGGCGGGGCTCGACTTGCCGGCACTCGGATATCGAATCACGAAGCGCGTGCCGAGTGAGAAGGCGGTGCATTACGTCATGGGCAGGTCTTAGAGTGGAGCAAAGCGATGCGAGCGATCGATGCGATTCGGACGGTTCTGAAATTCAGCGACATGGGGATGAAGTACCTGTCGGACATGAGTGATGCGCCGCTGCTGCGGCCGGGGCCGTGGGGCGGGAATCACGCGATGTGGATCGCGGGGCACCTGACGGTGGTCGATGGGCGGCTGCAGCAGATGCTGCACGGGACGGAGAATCCGGTGGCGCGGTGGAAGCCGCTGTTCGACTGGGGGAGCGAGCCGGTGGACGACCCGGCGGCGTATCCGCCGTTCGAGGAGGTGCTGAGCACGTTCAAGGAGTTGCGCGCGCAGACGCACGCGTTTCTCGACGAGGTGGGGGAGGCGGGGTTGGATCGGCCGACGAAGAGTCAGCCGCCGGGGTTCGGGGGGTCGGGGTTCGAGACGGTGGGGGGCGCGATCGTGATTATCGCGGGTCACGCGACGGGGCATTTGGGGCAGTTGAACGTCGTGCGGGCGGCGGCGGGGAAGCAGCGGCTGTTCGTGCCGTCGGAGGCGCTGCGGGCGTATTGACGAAGTGGCGCTGGGCGCGTTGCAGCCCGCGCAGTCGGTCTCCCACTAGCCGCTGAAGCGGCTAGCCCGGTGGCGCGCTAATTGGGTGTGCCGGTGGTTTGTATGGGTAGGCGCGCGGCTTCCCAGGCGGCGATGCCGCCGGCGAGTTCGCGGACCTGGGGGAAGCCGTGATGTTGGAGGAGACTGGCGGCGATGGAGGAGCGGTAGCCGCCGGCACAGTGGACGAGCAAGGTACGGTCCCTGGGGACTTCGTCGAGGCGTTCGGTCAGGTGGGCGAGCGGGATCGACACGCTTGGGGCGATCTGTTTTTGTTCTCGCTCGCGGGGCGTCCGGACGTCGATCAGCAGCGGGGCCGGAGTTTCGGCGAGGAGGTCGGCGGCGAGCGCTGCGCTGACCCGCTCGGTCTGGGCCGTCAGATCGGGGCGTGATTGAAGGCTTTGCAGGCCGTCCTTCAGGTAGCCGGCGATGTGGTCGAAGCCGATGCGGCCGAGGCGGACGGCGGCCTCGTTCTCGCGGCCGGGGGCGGCGATGATGACGATCGGGTGGTCGCGGTTCAGGACGGTGCCGACCCATGTGGCGTATTGGCCGCCGAGGCCGACGTTGATGCTGCGGGCGAGGTGCGCGGCGGCGAACTCGGCGGGGTCGCGCGTGTCGAGGATCTGGGCCCCCTGCTGCTGATGGTTCAGCACGGCGTCGAGCGTGAGGGGGTTCATCTCGCGCGCGAGGGCCTGGTCTAGGGTGGGGCGTTCCTGGCTGTTCAGGACGGCGTCGTAGTTGAAGTAGGCGGGGGCGTCGGGTTGGTCGGCGGTGACGACAGCGACGAACTGCTCCTTGGTCATTGGCTGGAGCGCGTAGTTGGATCGGCGCTGCTGGCCGATGGTGGAGACGGTCTCCTTGGAGAGCGCTCGGCCGCAGAGCGAGCCCGCGCCGTGGGCGGGGTAGACGAGGCAGGCATCCGGCAAGGCGAGGAGTTTGGTGTGCAAGGAGTCGTAGAGCATGCCGCCGAGGTCGTTGGCGGACCAGCCGAGGGCGGCGCGGAGGTCGGGGCGGCCGACGTCGCCGATGAACAGCGTGTCGCCGGTCAGGACGGCGTGGGCGTCGGTGTCGCTGAGGTCGGCGTCGAACAAGACGATCGAGATGGATTCGGGCGTGTGGCCGGGCGTGGCGAGGACCTTCAGGCGGACGCGGCCGAGGTCGAGGGTTTGGCCGTCGGCGAAGGGGGTGAAGTCGTACTGGGCCTTGGCGGCGGCGCCGAGGCAGATGGCGGCGCCGGTGCGCTGGCGGAGCTCGAGGTGGCCGGCGACGAAATCGGCGTGGAGGTGGGTGAGGAACACGTGGCGGATCTGCAGGCCGTTCTCGGCGGCGAAGGCGAGGTATTGTTCGATGTCGCGCTGGGGGTCGACGACGACGGCGGTGCGCGTGTGCTCGTCCCCGACCAGGTAGGAGGCGTGGGCGAGACAGGGGAGATAGAACTGTTTCAGGATCAAGGGAACACCGTTCCGATCGGAAAGCGTCCAGCATCGGTTCAATCGCGGCGCCCGTCAAAAATCGGCAACGCGGGGATCAGCTTCCAGACGAGTTGGACGGTGAGCACGGAGAGGCCGGCGGCGATGATCGGGGTGTCGAGGAAGCGCGTGGGGTCGTAGTTCGGGCCGTAGTAGAGTTTGGTCGGGAGAAGGGCCTGGTTGAGGAGGTAGATCATGGGGACGACGATGAACAGCGCGGGGGTGATGGCGAGGAGTTGGCCGGCGGTGCGGAGCCAGGGGCGGCGGAGGGTGAGGGCGGCGAGGAGGGCGAGGGAGGCCGAGATGGCGGGGAGGGTGAGGAGGTAGGATCCGCCGGGAAGGTAGAGGTTGGCGGGGATGGAGAGGAGGGTGGCGAAGATGAGGGGGACGGTGGTGAGGGCGGACTGGGTGGTGACGAGGGTGGGTGCGGGAGGGGGCGCCTCGGGGGACTCATCGTGCGGCGCGCGGGTGGTGCGCCGGCGTGCGCCGCGGCGGAACTCGAGGGCGACGAAGAGGGTGACGAGGGCGGCGAGGGCCCATGCGGCGGCGAGGTAGGGGTGGAACTGGTCGACCGAGCGCATGGGCTTGAGCAAGGTGACGAGGCCGAAGATGGCGGCGGCGGACAGGAGGATGGAGAGGAGGAAGCGGACGGCGGCGGACGCGACCCCCCTGCCGGAGAGTTCTCCCTTGCGCGCGGCGATGGCGAGGACGGTCAGGGTGAGCAGGGCTTGGAGGGCGGTAAGGGGCCAGGTCCAGGTGGAGGGGTAGACGATGAGGAGGTTGCGCGTGGGGGAGAAGAAGACGCTGCCGGGTTGGTTGGGGGAAAGGACGGCGGCGAGGGCGGCGTCGTCGAGGTTGGCGAAGTGGCGGGCGAGGCTCAGGGCGTGTTGGCCGTGGTGGTGGAGGGAGGCGGGGGAGAGGTTTTCGGGGGAGTCGTTTTTGGTGTGATAGTTGTGGAATGAGCCGATGAAGGAGAAGTTGAGGCCCTGGAGGCTGAGACCCTTGAATACGCTGAAATCGATGTTGTTGGGGAGCAGGCGGCAGACGTAGAAGGCGAGAGAGGTGGCGACGGGGCTGGGGTCGGCGGCGGCGAAGTGGCGGAGGAGGGCGAGGTTGGTGGCGGGGCCGGTCTCGAACATGACGGAGGGGCCGGAGGTGCCGCGGGCCTCGAAGTTGCAGACGAGGGCGATGTGGGAGAAGAGGGGGAGGGGTTTGTCGGAGGGAGAATCCCACGGAGCAAGCTCCGTGGGCTTTTGGGTGATGTGGGCGAACTCTCCTGCGAGGGCGCGTGCGCCGCGGAGTCCGCCTTCTTCGCCGTCGGTGAGGAG
>DATHXE010000739.1:0-3217 GCA_035459845.1 Tepidisphaeraceae bacterium
CACGCCGACATGCAGCGCCTCAACCTGCGCGGCGTCCCGAAGGACTCGAACGAAAAGAGCATCGAAGACGTCCTCGCCGACGCCGGCTGCCTGATCGGCGCCAGCGGCTGCTCCGCCTGCCTCGGCGGCCCCGCCGACACCTTCGGCCGGCTCAACGGCTCGGAGATCTGCATCAGCACGACCAACCGCAACTTCCCCGGACGGATGGGCTCGAAGTCGTCGGCAGTGTATTTGGCGTCGCCGTTGACGGTGGCCGCATCCGCCCTGACCGGCCGCGTCACCGACCCGCGCGAGTTCGTCTCCGCCCCGATCGAGACGGGGACGGCGGGGGTGATGTAATCGCGGGAGGGCGAGGCTCCGTCCGAGCCGCGGGGGCACCCCGCGGAGGCCAGATTCACAGGCGATGCACACCGTGCCACCGTGCGGTGTGCATCGTCGTTTGGCGGGCGGTTATGATTCGATGAACGCGCCGCCTACGACCGTGACAGTCGAGGATCATCGGGATAGAAAGGGACGCATGAAGACCGCCGCGCTCATCCTCGCCGTCGCCTTCTCGATGCTCGTCGCCGCCCCACTGCCCGCCGAGGACGCCGCCGTGCCCAAGCGCCCGACCAAGCTCCCCGAGCTCACCGCCCACCGCGGGGAGTCGCACGATGCGCCGGAGAACACGCTGGCGGCCGTCCGGCTCGGGTGGGAGCGTGGGGTCGACGCGGTCGAGATCGACGTCCATTTGTCCAAGGACGGCAAGCTGATCGTCATCCACGACGCCGACACCGAGCGCGTCGCCGGCCAGAAGCTCGTCGTTAAGCAGACCGACTCCGACGCGCTCCGAAAGCTCGACGCCGGGTCGTGGGGAAAGTGGAAGGAATCCGGGAAATACGCCGGCGAAAAGCTGCCGCTGCTCGAAGAGGTGCTGGCGACGATTCCGGCGGGCAAGCGGCTGTTCCTGGAGATCAAGATCGGCCCCGAGGCCGTCGCCCCCGTCGCCGCCGCGCTCACGGCCGCCGGCACGCCCGCCGACCGCGTCTGCATCATCGCCTTCAACATCGAGACGATCCGCGAGGCCCGCAAGGTCCTCCCCCACATCAAGGCCTACTGGCTCACGTCGCAGAAGAAGGACGAATCGGGCAAGTGGCTGCCGACCGTCGAAGACCTGATCAAGAAGGCGAAGAGCGCGGACGCCAGCGGACTGGACATCGGCGCCGCCAAGGCCCCGGTCGACGTCGCGTTCGTGAAGTCCGTCAAGGACGCCGGCCTCGAGATGTACGTCTGGACGATCGACGACCCCAAGCTCGCCCGCAAGCTCGCCGACGCCGGGGTCGACGGGATCACGACCAATCGCGCCCAGTGGATGCGCGAGCAGTTCAGGGGCGCTGGGGAATAAGGTGCCGGGGAGACGGACGGTGGCACTGATGTGCCACCGCCGGGGGGAGGAGCGGTGCGTTACTCGGGAAGGGTCTCGGGGCTCTCGCCGATCTCGCGCGGCGTGCTCGCCGGTGCTGCGGCACCGACCTTTCCGGCCGGCTTGAGCCGCTTGACGTTCTTGGCCGACAGGCCCTTCGGGCCGTCGAGTTCCTCGTACTCGACCGTGTCCCCGTCCTTGAGCGACCGGAACCCGTCGCCCTCGATCACGCTGAAGTGGACGAACACGTCCTTCCCGCTCGGGTTGAGGATGAACCCGAAGCCCTTCTTCACGTCGAACCACTTGACGGTGCCCGTCATGGGGCTCCTCCTCGGATGGATAAACGATCGGTGCCCTAACGCAACATACCGCACTCCCACGAAATTATTAAACAAAATCCGGCGACCGCGTGCCGGCTAGGATTCCCCCATGAAATACCGCACCCTCGGATCCACCGGCCTGCGCGTGTCCGTCATCGGCGTCGGCACCTGGCAGTTCGGCGGCGAGTGGGGGAAGGACTTCACCGTCGACGAGGTGGCCGCCATGCTCGCGCGGGCGCGCGAGCTGGGCATCAACCTGCTCGACACGGCCGAGTGCTACGGCCCGAACCACCTGAGCGAGTCGCTGATCGGCCAGGCCCTCGCGCAACTCGGCCACCGCGACGAGTGGGTCGTCGCCACCAAGTTCGGCCACTCGTTCACCGGCTTTCTCCAGCGCTCGGACGAGCGCGACGTGCCGGACGTTGCCAAGCAACTCGAAGACTCGCTTAAGGCGCTGCGGACGGATCACGTCGACCTGTACCAGTACCACTCGGTGCGGGATTCGGAGTTCATGAACGAGGCGCTCTGGCGGTTCTTGGAGGACGCCAAGCGGGCGGGCAAGATCCGCCACGTCGGCAACTCGATCTCGCAGAACATCGACCCCGGCCCGCAGGCGTCGGCGTCGGACCGGGCGGGCGTCGAGGCGCTGCAGCTCGTGTACAACCGGCTGGACCGCCGGCCCGAGCAGTCGGCGTTCCCGATCTCCCGAAAGCTCAACCTCGGCATCCTCGCGCGCGTCCCGCTGGCGAGCGGCTACCTGTCCGGCAAGTACAAGCCGGGCGCGACGTTCGCGCAGGGCGACTACCGGTCGACCCAGGACCGCGCCAAGGCCGACCAGCAACTGGCCGAGGCCCAGCGGATCGGGCGCGAGGAGGTGCCGCCCGGCGTCGACATGGCCCAGTGGGCACTGGCCTGGTGCCTGAAGGACGAGGCAGTGACGGCCGTCATCCCCGGCTGCAAGACAGTCGCGCAGGTCGAGTCGAACGCCACGGCGGCGGAGTTGGTGGGGCGGGCCTAATGGGAATCCACGCCGACTCCTGTGGAGTCGGATTCCCGCGGCAGCGGGATTCTCGCGAGGCGGCGCGGCTTCACGAGCGCCCACTCGCACCTGCGGTGCGAATCCGACTCCGCAGGAGTCGGCGTGGGCGCGTCATTTGGTGACGGTGACGTCGACCCGCTTCCTCGACGTCACTACGGTCACGCCGCCGGGCGCGGAGACGCCGGTGACCTTGATCGTGGGCTCGCCGCCGGGCGTCGTGGGCGGCAAATACGAAAGCGAGAGGGGGCCGAAGTGCGTGGGGAGGTTTTCGATCTTCATCGGCTTGTCGAACCACTCGGGTGGGATACCGGCGAGCAGGACGAGGCGGCCGTTATCCTCGTACGCGAGGGCGTCGCGGATCAGGAGGTGGAGCTCGGCGATCGACCACCCGTGGGGCATGGCGACGTCGCCGTTCCACGTCGTGCTGAGCAGCGCCTTGCCGTCCTTGTCGCGCCA
>DATHXE010000740.1:0-5443 GCA_035459845.1 Tepidisphaeraceae bacterium
GGTTGGCCTCCGGCGGCCCTCCCCAAGGGGGGGGTCATGGGCAGGATGCAGCAGGATGCCCATGCCACGGCGCGCGGGCCGGCGCGATCCCTTTACGTCTTTTCGTCTTTTCGTTTTCGGCTCACTCGCTGCGCGACCCGCCCGCTGAAGCGGGCTCGCCGACACGGCCCCCCCCCGGTACACTCCCCCCATGGCCGTCTTCGGCGGGTACGAGGTCGTCGGGGAGCTCTACCGGCACGGGCTGGGGTCCGTCTCCCGCGCCCGGTCGACGGACGGCGACCCGGACCCGAAGTACGTCGTCAAGACGTTCCAGCCGCCGCTCCGCGCGTCGGCCGCGCAGGACGACTGCAAGACGTCGGTGCGCGAGTTCCTCGACGCGGTGCGCGTCCAGCAGGACGTCGGCTCCGGCGGGGCCAAACACTGGGCCCCGATCTACGAGGCCGGGGCCGTCGGCCGGTCGGGGTACTACGTCACCACCCACTACCCGCGCTCGGCCCAGAAGCTGATCGCCGGGCGCGTCAAGCTCACGCCCGTGTCGCTGCAGAAGCTGATCGCCGGCGCGGTCGAGGGGCTGCTGGAGCTGCAGCGCACGGCCGACCGCGCGCACGGCAACCTCAAGCCGTCCAACCTGCTGATCGATGGCGAGAGCGAGATCGAGTCGGCCGCGATCCACCTGACGGACCCGTGCCCGAAGGAACAGCTGCCCGCCGGCCCGGCGGCGCAACAGGCGGACCTGGCGGCCGTCGGCAATCTGATCTGCCAGCTCGTTTTGCACCGGCTGTTTAAGGGTTCGCAAAGCTGGCCGATCCCCGACTCGCCCGAGTGGCGGCGCCTGGGGGCCAAGGGCAAGGCGTGGCGGGACCTGTGTAACAAGCTGCTGAACCCGGCCGGAGCAGAAGGGTTCACGCTCGAGACGCTCAAGGCGAAGGTGCACAAGCTCCGGCCCGGCCGGCACTTCGTCACGCCGATGCGCGTGGTGGTCGTGCTGTTCCTGCTGCTGGCGGGCAGCGGGACGTACCTCGGGTTCGAGTTCTTCCGCCACAAGAAGGCGTGGGCCGAGCTGTGCCGGGAATATGACGGGTGGGTCCACCGGTTCCAATCCGAGGTGAAGGCCGGCCCGGAGCGCGCGCAGCGATTGAAGAAGGACCCGCACGTCGGGCCCGCGATCGAGGCGCTGCTGACGGCCGGGCCGGAGAATTTGGACCCGAAGATGATCGCAGGACAGCCGAGTCAATCGCTCGCCGCGCTCGCCGAGCAGCCCCCGCTGTCACTGGCGGCGGCGGGGCGCACGCGCACGGCGCTGGCGGCGATCCGCACGGCGGAGGAAGCGCTGTCCGCCGAGCGCTGGCCGGTGCTGCGCGAGCTGGCCGAGCGACAGAAGCTGTACAAAGAGCGCGGGTGGGACGGCGTCGCCAAGTATCTCGGCGAGCTGACCTCCGCCGCGGAGTTGCAACCCGGCCGCAACGTCGCCGCGGGGATCGACGCGATCCTCTCGGCGCAGGACGGGTTGCGTAAGGACTTCGCGGAGATCGAGGAGCGCTGGCAGACGGTCAGTGCCACGCGCAAGCTGATCGCCGCCAAGGCCGCCGCCGACCCGATGCTCGGGAAGTTTGATGCGCTGGTGAAGCGCCTGGGCAACGCTCCGACCACGGCCCCAGCGACGCCGCCGCGCGGCAACCCGGTCGAGGCGCTCCGCGCCCAGATCGTCGCGCTGGCGGAGGTCTCCGGGCAGCTCGACACGGTGCTCAACCTCGACTGGGAGGCGCGGGTCGACGCCAAGCGCCTGGCGGCCGAAGCCGGCGTCTACCGCAACGCGGCCGCCCCGACCGTCGACGATTTCCGCACCTGGCTCCGTGAGGTGCAGGACTTCTACCGCTACCGCCCCGACGGCCACGCCGAGCGCGTCAAGGGTCTCCAGAAACAGCTCGACGCCGCGACCGCCGACGTCGCGACGATGAAGAAGGATGCATCCGCCAAGCCCGAGACGGTCGCCGACCTCGAGAAGCGCCTGGCGACGTCGAAACAGGCGCTGACGGACTTCGCGGGCAAGTCGTGGGTGCAGAAGGACCGCCGGACGGGCGCAGTGGACAAGGGCGCGACCGAACTGCAGACCTCGCTCGCGGCGCTCGTCGACGAAGCCGGGAAGAAGCAACCGCCTCGCCTCATCGCGGGCCTGATGGCCGCCGAGAACCCCGCCGCCACGTTCAAGCTCACGGTCAAGGCCGAGCAGTACACGCACAAGGTGTTCGACAAGGACGAAGAGCTCTACCGCATCACCGTCACGCCCGAGCTCGATTGTTACCTGACGATCGTCGTCCGCGACGCACACGGCGACGTGTCGCTCCTGGTCCCCAACTCCGCTCCGCGGATGACCGCGTCGCCCCTCGCCTCCGGCAAAAACGAGTGGATCCTCGACCACGGCCGCCTGATCGTCGACGTCAAACCGCCTTACGGAAAGACCACATTTAAGGTGATCGGTACGGCCCAGCAGGTACAATGGGTCGGCGTCAAGGTCGCCGAGACCGGTCTGTACAGTTCGGTCGAAGCCATGTCTTTCGGCGGCCGCTCCGCCACGACGATCGGCGAGTTGTTCAAACCCGGCGAATGGGCCGTGGGCGAGGCGACCGTCGTCACCAAGGCCCCAAAGTGATCCCGAGCCGAGGATTCACCGCAGAGACGCAGAGGACGCAGAGGAGGCACGGAGAAGAGGCGATTCATTCAGGGTTTTCTCTGCGAAATCTCTGCGCCCTCCGCGTCTCTGCGGTGAGTCTTCCGATCGCCGCCCCCTGAAGGGCACGTCCGTCGCACGTCTGGCCGGTCGCACAATCGAAACCGCGCGATGCCCGCGCGGACTGGAGACAGGTCATGAGATTCGCACCCCGTTCCGTCGCGGCGATCTGCTCGCTCGCCCTCGTCCTGGCTGCCGGCTGCGGCGGTAACGGCGGAGGAGGCGGCGGTGGCATGGGCCCCAACTTCGCCATCTCCCCCGAGTACCAGCCGACCGGTAACGCCCCCGCCATCGGCAACCGCCAGCCGGTCGCCGTGAAGGTCGTCGACGCGCGGCCTTCCAAGGGCCGGGTCGCCAAGGACGGCCGCGAGGTCGTCGCCGAGGGCGACAAGGGGATCATCTACGCCGGCAAGCCGCTGGCCAAGGCGGTTGAAGACGCCGTGGGCGCGTCGCTCGCGCGCGCGGGCTTCACCGTCTCGCCCACCGCGCCGGTGGTCATCGAGCTCTCGCTGATCGATTTGCCCGTGTCGGCCGTGCAGTTCACGCACTGGAATTTGCCCAGCGAGCGCGCCAGCACGCTCGACGCACTCGGGGCCCTCGTGCCCGGGCCGGTGCGCGAGACGACCGCCAAGGTCGCCGCGAGCGTCGCCGTGCGCAAGCACGATGCGCGGCTCGGGGTGACCCACGCCGTCGCCGTGCAGGCGGCCGAGAAATCCGAAGACCGCTCGGTCGTCGAAACCACGCTCGCCCAGGCGATCAGCAAGGCCGCCGACGACGCGGTCGCCAAGGCCGGGCCCGACGTCGAGCTGGTCAGCCGCACCCCGGTCTCGGCCCGCGAGATCTACGACCGCCAGGAGGAGCTGGTCCGCCAGCAGAAGGTGATCCAGGACCTGACCGACATGGTCGCCTCGCGCAACCGCCTCGTGGAAGAAGACCGCAAGGCTTTGGCCGACATGAAGCGCCAGCTCGAGGCCGACCGCGCCAGCGCGACGACCACCGCCGCCGCGGACGCGCAGAAGGTCGCCGCCGACCGCGCCGCGCTGCAAACCGAGCGAGATGCATTGAAAACCAAGCTCGCCGAGGCGACCGCCGCCGCCGCCGCCAAGCCCGCCGAAGACCCGGCCGCCAAGGCCGCCGCGCAAGCCGCGCTCGCCGCGCTCGAGAAGCAGCAGAAGGACCTCGACGCCCGCGGCGTCGCGCTGGCCCAGCGCGCCGCCCAGATCGACGCCCACCAGAAGACGCTCGCCGAGCGCGAGCAGAACCTCGCCGCCTACGCAGAGAAGCTCAAGCAACAGGCCGCCGCCAACGACGCGTTCGCCTCGGACCTCGCCGCCCGCCAGAAGGAGGTCTCCGGCCGCGAGAAGGCGCTGACCGACTGGAAGAACGACCTGGCCGCCAAGAAGAGCGAGATCAAGGCCCCGCCCGCGGTCGTCGAGAAGCGCCGCCCGCTCATCCTGATCACCGACCCCGCCGCCGCCCGCACCGAGACGACCCTCGCCACCGTGACCGTCACCGGCCTGGCGATCGACGACCGCAAGGTGTCGGACCTCCGCGCCACCATCAACGGCCAGGCCGTCGCCGAGCTCGTCCCCGCGGCTACGGGTGGGAAAGGCGTCGGCATCCGCCCGCCCGCCGGCGCCGGCGCCACCCCCGTCGAGGGCGGCTACGCCCTCCGCCGCTTCAACTTCACCGCCCCCCTCAAGGACGGCCAGAACGAGATCGTGATCGAGGCCGTCAACGACGACAAGCTCACCGCCACCGAGAAGCTGCAGGTCGTCTACGACCGCGGGGCCGGCCGGATCCACATCCTCACGATCGGCATCAACGACTACACCAACAAGGCCGAGATCCCCGCGCTCCAGTACGCCGTGTCGGACGCCAAGGGCGTCGGCACCGCCCTGGGCCAGCTCGTCTCGACGACCGCGGGGGGGGCGGCGGGGGCGGGGCAAGACCGCCGGGTCACGCAGGTGCTCAACACGGACGCGACCCGTGCCAACCTCGCGAGCCTCCTCTTCGAGCGCCTGCCGACCGAGGTGAAGCCCGCCGACACCGTCATGATTTACTTCTCCGGCCACGGCGCCCCCAGCGCCACGACCGACGACAAGGGCAACGTCGAGACCTACCTCCTGCCCGTCGACGCCGACACCTCTAAACTGTCGACGACCGCGATCCGCATGAGCGACGTCGGCACGATCCTCCGCCGCCTGCGCTCCGAGCGGATCGTCTTCCTCGCCGACACCTGTTACTCCGGCGGCACGAAGGGCCCGGGCGGCACGCAAACGGCGGGCGCGAAAACCGTCTCCCTTCCCGGCTTCGCGCTCAAGGGCGGCGTCGGCATCCGCACCGTGCCCGACCGCCCGCAGGGCAAGGGCACGGCCATCCTCACCGCCTCGACCGGCATCCAGGTCGCCCAGGAAAAGACCGAGCTCGGCCACGGCGTCTTCACCCACTTCCTGATCGAGGGCCTCCGCGGCGCCGGCGACCTCGACAAGGACGGCCGCGTCACCGTCGACGAGCTCTACGAGTACCGCAAGATCGATGTCGGCAAAGCCACCGGCGGGAACCAGACCCCGCAGATCAGTCGTGACGCGACGGCGGGGGACATCGTGCTGAGTATGGTGAAGAAGTAACGCCGCGGGGCGATGTCAAATGTCAAAAGTGCGGACGCGTGCGACGCTCGTCTTGGGTCTGCACTCCTGATTTTTGACATTGAAC
>DATHXE010000741.1:0-2669 GCA_035459845.1 Tepidisphaeraceae bacterium
CGGCTCACGATCTCCAATTCGAATACCACTGGGGCATGCCCACGCCCCGCGTTTTACGGTTGTCGGGCGAGTACGCAGCTGGTCGCGGGGCGTGACCATGGCACCCGAACTTGCGCGAGCTGGCGCCGCTGGTCTCCGTCCCGCGACAAGTCGCTGGGCTCCCTTCGGACTTGCCCCCGCTCGTCTTGATTCGGCCGCCTTGGTATCGTGCCCCGTCGTCGATCCCGCACCCTCGAATCCGAGCTTCCCCATGATGCGCCGACTTCTCCTCTCCCTGTTCGCCCTCCCCGCCTTCGCGCAGGTCACCCAACCGCCGCCCGCCACCGCCCCCGACCGCCCGCGGTACGAGCTGCAGATGCCCGCCGGGTTCCAGAAGGTCGAGGTCGCCGGCCACACCGCCCTGTGCGAGCCGGCCGACGTCGAGTGGGTCACCCAGGCCCTCAAGTCGATCAAGCCCGCGACCCGCCCGACGACGATGCCCGCCGACCTGATCACCCGCGCGACCGCCGCCCGAGCGAAGATCGTCGCGCAGATGAAGACCGACCTCGCGCTCGCCGACGACAAGGCCGCCACCGAGTTCTTCGACGCCAAGCTCCTGCCGACCCTCAAGAAGTTCGACGCCCTCAAGCCGCCGGTCTACTTCCTCGTCCTGACCCGCCCGCGCCTCGACGACCTGACCAAGGACGGCTGGGGCGAGCCGCGCTTCCACTACAACAAGGTCGCCGGCGTCACCAGCTACAACGACAACGTCATGCTCAGCATGGACAAGCCGATGGACGACGCCGTCCTTCCCGCGTTCGTCGACCTCAAGCACACGCCCGACGAGAAGGTCAAGAGGCTCGCCGCCGGCATCGTCGAGCTCGACACCAAGCTCGCCCAGATGCTGTCCGGGCAGTCGCAGCTCCAGGTGTTCAACATGATCGCCCAGCACATCGGCGAACGGCACATGGACCCGCTCAAGCTCCGCCGCGACCAGCACTGGCTGGCCATGGGCGTCACGGCCTACCTGACGGCCGGTTACACCGCCGAGATCTCCGGCATCGCCAAGGCCCTCTGGCTCCAGGACGCGACGTTCGAGAGCCCGCGTACCACGCTCCTGTCCGCCCGGTCGATCGACCTGCTCGAACCCGCCGACGAATCCAAGATGAAGCCCGCCGCCGTCCCCCACTACACCCAGGCCATGCGCCGCAAGGCAGTCGCGACCGTGATGGCCTGGACCACCAAGGCCGGCGACGCGGCGATCGCCAAAACGCTCATCACGATCCGCAAGCAACCGCCGGCCGACGGCGCGGCGCTCGTCGCGCTCATCAAAGAGCAGACGGGCGCGGATCTCACCGCAGAACTGAAGGCGAAGTAAGGCGAGAGGTCGGACCTACCGGGGCAAGACGGGCGGACTCGTCGAATGCGTCCGATAACTAATTCTTGACGCGTAACGTGACTTACGTTAGCGTGCTCGCTGTGGGTAATCGGGGCGGATCGCGCCGCCGGGTCGTGGAGGGTCTGGCGGCGGGCATTTTCGGGACGGGAGAAACATGCGACGCGCTCTTTTCGGGGCCGTGTTCGGACTGGCCGGCTTGGCGCTTTCGGCGTCACCGGCTCAAGCCTCGACGATCGTCGGCTTCGACGGCGGCGCGGGGTTCGCCGGTAACGGGGCGGCCGTCTTTTCCAGCAATTCGGTGCAGCTGACCAGCGGCGCGCTCGGGCAAGCGTCGAGCGCCTTCGCGACGGCCAAGCAGGACGTCACTCGGTTCGCCGTCGCCTTCGACTACACCGCCGCCGCGGGCGTGGGGGCGGCGGATGGCGTCACCTTCACGATCCAGAACTCCGCCGCCGGCGCGGCCGCGCTCGGGTCGGCGGGCGGTGGGCTGGGCTACGGTGGGATCGCCAACAGTGTCGCTTTTCAGATCAACCTGTTCGCCGCCTCGGCAGGCGGGCGCGGGGTCGGTGTCAACGCGAACGGCCTGACCGCCCAATCCGCCGGCGGCAACGCGTACCAGTCCACGGGCGCCCTCCAACTGCTCGGGCAGGCCGTGCACGTCGAACTGACCTACGACGGGTCGACGCTGACGCAGACGCTGTCGGCCGGCGCGCAGACGTTCACCACGACCACGGCGATCGACATCCTGGGACTGGTCGGCGCGGCCGACGCGTTCGTCGGGTTCACCGGCGCGACCGGGTTCGAGTCGTCGACGCAGACCGTGTCGAACTTCACGTTCGAGACTTTGACCGCCGCGCTCGACATCGGCGGGCCGGCGCTGGACAGCCCGGTGCCCACGCCGCTGCCGCTCGGCGTCTGGGCGGGGCTCGCGCTGGGTGCGATGGTCGTGGCGCGCCGGCGCGCCTGACCTCGGACCGCGCGTCCGTCGGCGCATTTCCGTCGCATTTCCAACTCACAGGAAAGCGCACGGAGCTTGCAACGTGGGTTGCGACGCTTCGTCAAGCACGCTTTCATCCTTGGGTAACAGCGGTCGCGCTGTGCGACGGCGCGAGATTGTTACCCCGCCCGCGATTCATCGGGTAAGATCGCGCGGCGGAGGCGCATGCCAGTCATCATCCTGTCGAACCTCAAGGGCGGGGTCGCCAAGACGACCAGCGCGGTCGCGATCGCCGAGTGCCTCGCCTCGCGCGGCAAGCGCACCCTCCTGATCGACGCCGACCACCAGTGCATG